>NZ_KI518203.1 GCF_000479045.1 Cetobacterium somerae ATCC BAA-474 | reverse complement strand
ATTTTATGTAAAAAAATATGGGTATTCATGTAAATTTTATCTTAATATAAAATTTATTAGATATAATAAAATAAAAACAGATGAAAATTAGGAGGATTTAATGAAAAAAATAATACTAATAATTGTATCTACTTTTATGTTATTAACAGGATGTAGTAGTGTAAATACGATAGTAAAAAAGAGAAATTTAGAAGTGCAAACTCAAATGTCAGAAACGATTTGGCTAAATCCAGAGTATGTAGGGGATAAAACAATTTTTGTTCAAGTTAAGAATACAACTCCAAAGACATTAAATATTGAAAATAGTATAAAAAGTTTATTAATTTCAAAAGGATATAAGATAACAAATAACCCTAAAAAATCAAACTATTGGTTACAGGCTAATATCTTAAAATTAAATAAAGAGGATTTAAGAAATAGTAATCCAGCAGAAGCAGGTTTAGTAGGTGCAGGAGTAGGAGGAGCACTAGGAGCGTATAATACTGGTTCTGTAAATAGTGCAATAGGATTAGGTTTAGTAGGTGGAGTTGTAGCTACAGCTGCAGATGCTTTAGTTGAAGACGTGTATTATGTAATGATAACAGATATAGTAATTAGTGAAAGAACAAGCAAAAAAGTAGTTATAGATAATGTAAATCTGATAAAGCAAGGAACTAGAGGAGTTGCGGCAACAACATCTGTAGATTCAGGAAATATGAATAAATATCAAACACGTATAGTTAGTACAGCAAATAAGGTTAATTTAAAATTTGAAGAAGCAACTCCATTATTAGAAGGAGAACTTATAAACTCAATTTCTAATATCTTTTAAAAAATACCCCAATCGAAATTTTCTTTTAGAAAAGAAATAGGTTGGGGTATATTTTTCTTGTATATCTTTTATAAGAAAAGGTATAATGAAAAAAATATAATTAAAATAAAGGAGAGAAAATGCATAGAAAAAGTCTTATTTTCATTTTTTTAATAACAGCTTTATTTTCTTTTAAGTTATTGGAATTATCAAAAGTAAAAAAGGATTTTATATACGTAGTTCCTAAGATAAAGAATTTTGAAGTGTTAGAGAGAAATATAGGAGAATATACGTTATCTCCTATTGGTGGAAATATTTTAAAAGAGAAAATAGAACAACGTAATTTTTTAAATGGTAGTTTATTTTATAATGTTCCAAATGGCGAATATCTTTTAAAGGGAAAATACAAAGATGATTCAGATGAATACATTTTAAAGAAGCAAAAAAATTGGGAAAAAATATATTTAAATTTAGAGGGAGTAAAATTTTCTAAAATTCAAGAAGTTTTTTTGAATTTTTTAACAGCATGTTTAATAGGTTTTAATATTTTTATATATTTAAATAGTAGACATAGAATTCCTAAAGGGAATAGTTTAAAAGTTATATTTTTTCTTTTAATAGGAAAGATGTTATTTAGTTTACGAATAGGTTTTCAAAATAATTATCTAATTATGGCTGAATACACAATAACACGAGTACTTTTATTTTTGTTAATATTTTATTTTTTAGAAAATATTTTATCTAAAAAATTTAAAAAGTTTAGGATTTTTATTTGGAGTTGTTTAGGGATAATTTATTTTTATAATATAGTGACTCTATTGATATTATACTCACCACAGTTTTACGTATATTTATTAGAGGAATCACCAGTATTTTTAAATATTGTTAGAACAGCTAGAAGAGTAATAGATTTAACTAGAATCATTTTTATAATTACACTTTTTCAATTTTTTATTCAAAGAAGAAAGGTCCGAAAAAAAATATCTTTTAGTTGGATTGCAATAGGAATAACATATTTTGTTTTAGAGTTTTTTAGAGAACTATTTCCTAAAGAGAGAAATTTATATTACTTTATAGAATTGATGGAAATATGTTATATTTATTGGTGTCTTGTTTTTTATATTTTTAAGATATATACAGAAAATGTAATGAGAGCTATAAGATATTCTATAGGTGTAACCTTAAGTTATATATCTCTTTTCTATTTTAAAACTTTAACAGAGCCAGCTGTGATTTTAGGAACTATAATTATTTTAGATTTTTATACAAATATTATTGAAGGTATAATGAAATATAAGAATGAAGCGGTTGATAAAATATATAATAGATTATGTTTAGTTAGAGATGTAAAAACCTTTGAAAAACTTCTACAAAAAGAAATTTTAAAAAATGTAACATTAGTAGATGTAAAAGTAAAAATACTTTTTGATCCAGAAGAGTATAAAGAATTTATTACAGAAGGTGATGATAATGAAATTGTTATTTCAAAAGATATGATAAAACTAGAAGAGTATAGTTCAGCGTATAGAATTGAATTTAACGAGAATAAATATATTGCTTTAATTTTTGTTGAAGAAGGAGACACGCCTCTAACAATAGAAGAACAAAATTTTTTATTAGATCTTTCTAATAAAATAGGAAGTATAGTTAGTAAAATTAGATTAGACTCTTTATATGAGGAGTTGATTTAAATGATATTAGGGATAGATGTAGATAATAATTTGAAAATAATTTTAAATGAAGTTATTCCTTATAAATGTATTGATTTAAGAAAAAATAGTGATGAAATTCAAAATGTTGATGTTATTATAATTGATTCAAAAACAGAAAATATAGATGAAAAATTAATTGAATATAAAAAACAAAATTTAAAAGTAATTGCATTAGTTGGTGAAAATGAAACTAGAGAGATGCGAAAGTTATTTTTAAGTAATTTGGTGGATGATTGTTTAATTAGAAAAGACATTTTTGAGCTAGAAGAGTGTATCCAGCAGTTAGAAAAAAAAGAGAGTAACATAACCTCCTTTTATCTTTTTGATAGTTTTAAAAGAGGAATATATAGTTTTTCAGAAATAAATTACATCACATACTCAAGTATTTCAAGGAGGACAGAATTTCATTTAACAAATTCAGAAATTTTTGATATAAAGAAAAATTTCTCTGAAGTAGAGGAAAAAATTATTCATACAAATATTTTTTATAAACTAGATAGAGGAACTATAATTAATATTCAACTGGTAGAAGTTTTAGATTATAAAGAAGAAGTTATAGTTTTTAAAAATAAAGAGTTTATTTACACCAGTAAATTGAAACTAAAAGAACTTGAAGATAAATGTAATTTAACAAACAACAAAATTGTATTAGGTCTATAAAAAAACCTCTAAGTAAAATTAGAGGTTTTTTTATTAATTTTTATGCCAATGTTTAATTATATTATTAATTCTTTTAGTAGTTTCAAGAGTATTGTCTGCACCAACTAATTCTGAAACAAGACAGATAGACTTTGCTCCCATTGCGAGAACTTTATCTATATTATTTTCTTTGATTCCTCCAATTGCAACATAAGGTAATTTAATATTTTTGTTAACAAAATCCAAATATTCTAAAGTAACTGGAGCACATACATCCTCTTTAGTTTCTGTATAAAAAATTGGTCCTACTCCAATATAATCAGCCCCATCTATAATGGCTTGTTGTGCTTCTTGAGGATTGTGAGTAGAAATTCCAATAATTTTATTTTCACCTAAAATTTTTCTAACGTCTTTTATAGGAAGATCATCTTGTCCAATATGAATTCCATCAGCTTCCGATAAAAGAGCAATATCAAGATAGTCATTAACTATAAAAGTTGCATTATATTTTAGTGTCAATTCTCTTAAAGCTTTAGCCTCTTCTAAAAGAAGTTTTAAATCTCTCTTTTTTTCTCTGTATTGTATAATTTTAGCTTCACCTTTTAAAAGGTCTTCACAATATTCTAAAAATTCTTTATTTTTTCCAGATTTAGAATCTGTTATTGCATAAACTCCAATGGGTAAATCAAATTTTTTCATCGGAAAATCCTCCTATTATATCTAAAACTTTATTTGCCATAAGACACGCAATAAACATAACTTTAGTTGAATATGTTTGATAAATTTTTATATCACTATAAAAATCGCCAATCACAGTTAGTTTATTAAATGTTAAATTTTTTATATTTTTTAAATCTCTTCCACCGATACCATTTGCAGATATAATATATTTAGTCGAGTAGTTTTCAATTAAAAGAGTTTTAAACTCTTTTTTATCAAAAGCTTCAATAATGATATCACAGTCTGAAAAAAAATCTAAGATATTATTTTTATCAATTTTTTCTACGAAAAAATCAATATTTAAATTTTCATTAATAGATTTTAGATTTTTCATCAATGTAGGAGCTTTGTATAATCCTATTTGATTTTTAAAATAAAATTGTCTATTTAAATTAGTTTCTTCAATTTTATCGAAATCGACTAAAATAAAATTTTTAATACCTGCTCTAACGAGGTTCATAGCTACATTTGAACCTATACCACCGCAACCAGCAACGCCTATTTTAATCATAAATTACCTTCCCAATCTTTAAAAATTGGTTGATATCCTTTAGTTTTTAGCATAGAAACAATCTCTTGTACACTTCTATGATCGTCTGTTTCAAATTGAGGTTCTGAATTATTTGAAAGAGAGTATCCTCCAACTTCTGTGACAGAACCTGCAGAATATTTAGTGACTCCTAAAGGGAGTAGATTATCCCTAAAATTCTCTGCTTCTCTAGTTGAGATATTTATTCCAATCATAGGAAAAGCCAAACGATAAGCTAGTATAAATTGCACAAATTCCTTATCATTTACAATATTTTCAGGCTTGATATTTCTATAAGCTTCTTTAATTCTAGGAAGAGATATAGAAAATTGTGACCCTAAGAAAGTATTTGTTAAATATTTTAGATGCATACCTGATAAAAATGCTTCTTCAATAGGATTTCCAAGTCCAAATAAAGTACCGATATTAATAGATCTTAAATTAGCTAAGGCTGCTCTTTTAGGAGTTTCTAGTCTGTATGTATAATCTGTTTTATTTCCTTTTAGATGATATTTAGAGTATGTTTCTTTATGATAGCACTCTTGATAAACGGTAACACCATCAAGTCCAACTTTATATAGAATTTCATACTCCTCTTGTGAAAGGGGTTGAACTTCAATTATAACAGTAGAAAAATATTTTTTTAAAATTTTAATTGAATTTTTTAAATATTCTATAGAATTTATAGAGCTTTCTCCGGTCAATAAAATAATACTGTGAATACCAAGAGTTTCAGAGATAAAAATAGCTTCTTTCTCAATTTCTTCAAGAGTTAAATGACGTCTTTTAATTGGATTTGAATGTTTAAAACCACAGTAACTACATTCATTATCACATATATTTGAAATATATAAAGGAGCATATATGTGAATTTCTTTACCAAAATATTGCTTAGTTAGAGAATTAGCTTTTAAGGCCATTTTTTCCAATAAATTTGAAGCTTTTGGAGAAAGTAAAGCTAAAAATTCTAAGTCTTCAAGAATTTTTTCACCACTATTTTCAATAATATTTTCTATATCAGATGTACTTAGTTTTTCAAAAAAATTATTATAATCAAAAGATTTATAATGCTGTAAAATTTTTTTCATAAATTTTCACTAATCCCTTAAAAATCCAGTAAGAGGAGAAGAGGCAATAGCAGTATTATTGATTTTACCACATTTAGCTAAGTAAGCTTCACGGCCAGCTTGAACAGCTTTATTAAAAGCAATGGACATTTTCACTGGATCACCACTAGTTGCAATAGCGGTATCAACTAAAACAGCACTACATCCTATTTCCATAGCTTCACATGCGTGAGAAGGTTTTCCAATTCCAGCATCAACAATAATAGGAAGAGTACAATTTTCAACAAGAATTTCAATCATCGGCTTTGTTAGGAGTCCTTTATTTGATCCAATGGGAGCACCAAGTGGCATAATAGCTGCTGCTCCAGCAAGCTCTAATTTTTTAGCGACAATTAAATCTGGATTGATATATGGCATAACAATAAATCCTTCTTTTGCAAGTACTTTAGTAGCTTTTATAGTTTCTTCGTTATCAGGCATTAGATACTTCATATCGCTTATTATTTCAATTTTTATAAAATCTCCACACCCAGAGGCTCTAGCAATTCTTGCAATTTTAATAGCTTCTTCAGCATTTCTTGCTCCACTTGTATTAGGAAGAAGTTTAATGTTTTTAGGGACATATTCTAAAATATTTTCACTTTTTCCGCTAAGATCAACTCTTCTTAATGCAACGGTAATCATTTCACTACCACATTTATTTAGCATCTCATTAATTAATGAATAATTTGAAAACTTTCCACTACCTGTAATAAGACGATTATTAAATTCTATTCCACCTATAAATAATTTATCCATAACTATCCTCCACACACAAAATTTAAGACTTCAATTGAACATCCCTCTTCAATAGCAATATCAAAATTTTCTTTTTTTATGATATTATCATTAAATAAAATAATAAGACCATCAGTATTTAAATTAAGCGAGTGAATGAACTCTTTAATTGTACTAGTAGAATCTAAAGATATAGATTCGCCATTAAATTTAAAATTCAAAATAAATTACCTCCTTTTTATTTTTAAGGTGGCTATTTTATAAAAAAAAGCTATACCCACCAGAGTATAGCCTTTTAATCAGTTATATAATAACTTGATAAAATAGCTTCCCTACGTTGGTTTTAACCAAATCAGGTTCGAAGGGTTAACTTTTTTCAAAGTCTCTCAGCCACAAAGGCACCCCTAGCAACAACATTTTACATCAAATAAAAAAAAAATCAAATAAAATTTTCTTTTTTCTTTAAAAATGATATAATATTTCAAGCAAAATTACGAAAGGAAAGACCATGAAGCAAGAAATATTGAAGTATTTAAAATTAATGTTAGGATTATTGTTGTGTGCATTGGGAGTTGTAACTATTTTAAACTCAAATTTAGGATTATCACCGTGGGATGTTTTAAATCAAGGGTTGAATAGAACTATTGGAATAACACTAGGAGAGGCGAATCTTTTAGTAGGAGCTTTCGTTGTTTTATTTAGTATTTTTTTAAAGCAACCGATTGGAAGCGGAACTGTAATAAATTTTTTATTAGTAGGAGTATTTATAGATATGTATATCTATTTAGATATAATACCTAAAGGGGACATATTATTAAAAAAAATATTAATTTTAATAATAGGAATACTTATATTTAGCTATGGTTGTTATGTTTATATATCTACAGGTCTTGGATGCGGTCCAAGAGACGGACTAATGGTAATTTTAACTAAAAAATCAAGTCATCCCTTATGGAAAATAAAAACTTGTATAGAAATTGTTGTTTTAGGTCTTGGATATATTTTAGGAGGAACAATAGGAGTAGGAACAGTAGTTTCCTCATTATGCGTAGGGCCTTTGATTCAGTATTTTTTTAAGCTTAATAATCAAGACATAAAAAAATTAGAGCATAGAAGTTTAATATCAGAGTTTAAATTTTTAAAAGGAAAAGTATTAAAATAATAAAAGAAGGAAAAGTTAAACTTTTCCTTCTTTTTTCATCCAGAGTAGTATATCGTTATATACTTGATTTTTATTAAGTTCATTTAAAATTTCATGTCTGCAATCTTTATATAACTTTAAAGAAAGTTTATTAAAACCTAAATTTAAATAGAAGTTATAAAGAGACTTAACTCCGAGACCATAAAGTCCAATGGGGTCATCTTCACCAGAAATAATTAAAATAGGAGTTGCTTTATTGACAAAATTAAAGCTATCCTTGTTATAAAGCTTAGATAAAAAATCTAAAAAATTATAATAAAACTTTGGAGTATAACTAAACCCACAATGAGGATCATCTAAAAATTCCTTTACAACTTTTGGATCTCTACTTAACCAAGATGAGCTATTTTTATCTTTATCTTTAATTTTTGAATTAGTTCCTAGAAAAATAATATTATTAAAAATTTTTTTAGGATTGTTTATTAAAAGAGATATAGATTTAAAAAGAACTTTACCAACAAAAGTCATGAATTTTCTTTCGTAACAACTGCCCATAAAAATATAATTAAATTTTTCTTTAGAATATACTTTCATGTGTTTCTGAGCTATAAAGGATCCCATACTATGCCCTAAAATATAGAAAGGTAGATTAGGGAACTGTTCTTTTAAATTTTTACTTATATTAACTTGGTCAAAAACTAAAATATCAAAAGAACTACTAAAAAGTCCTAAGGTTCCATTTTTAAAAGCCTCTTCTCCATGTCCTCTATGATCAGATAAGACAACTATATATCTATTTTTATTTAAAAAATCTGTAAAGTTCAAATATCTTTTAGAGTATTCACTCATACCATGTATAATTTGAACAATTCCTATAGCTGGATCATCATTATTGTAGATTATTTTAATTTTAATCTCCTCCTTTTCAACTCCTACTTAAAAAGAGAGTATAAATAAGTTGAGTATACTGTTAAAAATAGAAGACCATGAATTCTATTTAATCTATAGTTTCTTAAAACAAATGCTAAAAGAAGAATTGAAGCAACCATATTTAAAATTAAATCAATAAATGCAGTGGTAGGAACATCTATAGGAGTGATAACAGCAGATACACCTAGAATGAAAAATGTATTAAAGATGTTAGAACCTACAACATTTCCTATTGCAATATCAGTATTTTTCTTAAAGGCAGCAACAACAGAAGTTGCTAACTCTGGTAAAGATGTTCCTAAAGAAACAACTGTTACAGAAATAACTCTTTCAGAAATTCCAAAGTTTCTAGCCAAATCAACAGCAGAGTCAACAATAAATTTTCCTCCAAAAACTAGAAGAATAAAGCCAAGTATCGTCACACCAGTAGCTATAGGTAATGTATAATTTTTTACTTCTAATTCGCTCTCTTCTCTATTCATAACTGTTAAATAGGCATTATACATAAGAAATAATATAAAAAATCCTAATAATATAAATCCATCAATTTTGCTTAAGACTCCATTTTTAGCTAAAACATATGTTAAAATTGAAGCAAAAAGTGCTATAGGTATTTCAAATTTAACAGTGTTTCTTGCAACTGTTAAAGGATAGATAATAGCTGTAATACCTAAAATAACAAGAATATTAATAACATTACTTCCTATAACATTTCCTAATGTGATAGCAGTTTTACCATTTAATGCAGAAATGACATTTACAACAAGTTCAGGAGCAGAAGTTCCAAAAGCTACGATGGTAAGTCCAATAACAATATTAGGAATATTGAATCTTTTAGCTATAACAGAAGCTCCATCAACAAGGGAATTTGCTCCTAAAACTAAAAAAACAACTCCAATAAGTAAAATAATTAAAGATATCATAAATCCTCCTAAATTAAACTAAACTTCTAATCCATTTATATGACATAACACGTGGGTATGTTATAACACATTTAACAAGTTCTTCTAAACAGATTATAAAGTATAATGTTGTTATAGATAATCCCGGGATAAAGTGAATAGCAGCAAAGGCCATAGGAATTCCTATAATCCAAATTCCAATCATTTCAGTTGCGATTGCATAAACAACATCTCCACCACCTCTTAAAGTACCTATTACTTGTATAATAGCATAAAATCTTGCAGGAATAAAGAATGCCATTATTTTTAAAACAGTAATTACATTTTTAGCTGTTTCAGGAGTTATTTTAAAGACTCCAACAAAAAGAGGAGAGATAAAGTAGAAAATAATTCCGATGGCTACTCCTAATAAAACTCCAAATTGGGATATCTTTATTGAAAGAGAGTACGCTTCATCTTTTAAGCCAGCTCCAATTTTATTACCAATTATTATAGCAGAGGCAGCTCCAATACCTATACCAAATATATTAAACATATTATTAACAGTAATTGCAATTTGCATAGTTGCAGTTGCGTTAACTCCAAGTTTAGCATAAGCAATAGAATAAGTTGAAATTCCTAGAATCCACATAATATCGTTAAAGATAACTGGAGAAGCAATTTTAAAGAATTCTTTTAATTTTTTTATAGAAAGTTCTTTTAAACCATGGAATTTTGTTGCAATTACATTATTATAATTGTAAATCATGAATAAAAGAAACCCTAGTTCCATAGTTCTAGAGATAGTTGTTCCTAAAGCAGCACCAGCGACTCCCATCTTAGGAGCACCAAATTTACCAAATATAAATAAATAATTTAAAAGACCATTAAAAGCAATTCCAACAATACTTCCATACATAGGGAGTTTAGTTTGAGCAGTACTTCTTAAAGCCATTGAATAAGCTAGAGTTATAGATGATAGAATATAGCTCACAGCAACTATCCTCAAATAACTAACTCCTAGAGATGTAACAGTTGGATCATTTAAAAAAATATGAATTATATCTGCTGGAAAAATTAAAGCAATTGCAGCAAAAAATATTGAAACTCCAAGTGAGATTAAAAGAGATAAATCTAAAAATTCATGAATTTTTTTGACATCTTTTTTACCCCAAAGTTGAGACATGAAAATAGATGCCCCCATTCCTACACCAGCTACTGAATAGAAGAATATCATATAAAATTGATTAGATAAACCAACTGCAGCGATTTCACTTTCTCCAAGCTTTCCAACCATGATATTATCAAGAAGATTTAATGATGCGGTAATCAAACTTTGTAAAATAATAGGAATGGCTAGAGCCATTAACATTTTAATAAAACTTTTTTCGAATTTAAATTTTTGAAACATGCGACACTCCTTTTGTAAATTAAAGAGCAGATGGGTTATAAGCTGCCCATCTGCTCTTTTATATTGTATTTTATTTTTTCTTTTTAACTTTACTTTTAACCTTTTTTTTAGGTTTTTTATTATTTTTTTCATCTCTATATTCTGTATAAGATTTTATATGCTTATATTTTTCTATTAGTAAAGGATTTTTAGCAACAGAGAATCCAAATTGACCAATAGGTTTTTTTGACATTGGAAAATATTCACCATGACAATAATTAATTAAATTAGCCCATTCAAAATGAATTTTACCTTTTTCATCAATAATATTTTTATTGATATGCGAACCAACAACTTCAGCTAAAAATAAATCATGTGTTCCTAATGGAATGATTTGTTTAACTTTACATTCGATATTGATAGGAAACTCCTCTAAATATGGAGAATTAACATGTTCTCCAGGTTTAGCTATAAGCCCTAGATGTTTAATTTTATCAACATCTCTTCCAGAAATAACACCACAATAATCAGTTTCTCTTACTTGGAAAGTATTTGGTAAGTTAACTGTAAACTCCATTGTTTCTTTAATATATTCATATGATAATCTCTCAGGTCTAATAGAGATAGAAAGCATAGGAGGATTAGTACAGATAGTACCTGTCCATGCAACGGTAAATGCGTTATTAACACCATCTTTATTTCTAGATGTTATAACTACAGCAGGAACAGGATTTAAAACTACACTTCCTTTAAATAGTTCTTTTGTCATTATTATAGCTCCTTACTTTTCTTTTATTTTATCTTTTTATTATACAATATTAATTATTTAATGTCTATAAAATCAAAGAGATGTTTAGAAAAAATCTTGTAAAATTAAAAGAAAAAATATATTATTATAGAATAAAATAAATAAAAGAGGTGAAGAAAAAATGGCAAGAAGATTAAGATGTGATGTAGGATTTGCAGATAGTTTATTATTTTTACTAGGATGGACAGTTTTAGTTGTAATAACTTTTGGATTAGCCTCTCCATTCTTTTTATTCTCTCTTATAAAGTTTATGATAAATAGAACTATTATTGTAGAGGAATAATAATGAAGATAGAAATTACTCAAGAAGTTTTAAACTATTTAGAAAAGAAAAACATCAAAGATATAAGAATGTATTTAGAAAGTACAAAAGGTAGTAAGTGATGTCCTGTTATTTTTAATGTTCAGGTTGAACTTTTAACAGAGATACAAAATAAAAATCTTGGTAAAAATAGAAAAATAATTTTTAGTGGAGTTAATGTTTATATAGATGAGAGTGTTCCACAAAATAAAAATTATAAAATTTTTAAAGTGTTAAAAATACCTTTTTTTCCAATGGTAATAGATGTAGAAACGTTTTAAAATTATGAAAAGTTATATAAGAAAGGAGTTAATATGAAAAAATATCTAATATTATCAGTTTTATCTGTAGTACTTTTATCAGGATGCTCTAATGTTGGATCAAATACAATTGGTTCGACAACAGTTGGAGCAGGAGCAGGAGCTCTTTTAGGACAAGCGATAGGTGGAGATACTGGAGCAACTCTTTTAGGAGCAGGTATAGGTGCAGCAGCAGGTGCATTAGTTGGTTCAGTGCAAGATCAAACTCAGGCTATAAAAGATACAAATCAGCAACCATATTATAATAATCAACCGCAATATAACCAACCACAATATAATCAGCCTCAGTATAATACAAATCAACAATACAATAAACCTTATTATAGTCAACCTTATAATTCATCATATTAAAAAAGACCTCCAATTGGAGGTCTTTTATTTATTACATAGCACTTTTAAAAATATTTGCAATATCTTTCTCATTACCTTTTCTTGGGTTACTAAATGCATTTCCATCTTTTAATGCGTTGCTTGACATAAGTTCAATATCTTCCTCTTTAACTCCAGCTTCTTTTAAACTTTTAGGAATTCCAACATCTCCTGAAAGTCTAAAAATAGCTTCAATTGATTTTTCAGCAGCTTCAATAACAGAAAGTCCATCTGTTTTCTCTCCCATAAATTCAGCTATATCAGCAAACTTTTCAGGATTAGCAATCATATTGTAACGACAAACATGAGGAAGTAACATAGCGTTAGCAACACCATGTGGCATATCATAAAGTCCACCTAATTGATGAGCCATAGCATGAACATATCCTAAGTTTCCATTATTAAAAGCCATACCCGCTAAAAGTGATCCATAAGCCATATTTTCTCTAGCTTTCAAGTTCTCTCCATTAGCAACAGCTTGTCTTAAATTTTGTGAAATTAATTTTATTGCTTGAATAGCAGCAGCATCTGTAACAGGATTAGCATCTTTAGAAACATAAGCTTCAATAGCATGAGTAAGAGCATCCATACCTGTTGCAGCAGTTAAACCAGCAGGTTTTCCAACCATAAGTAATGGGTCATTGATAGAAACTTGAGGTAGATTTCTCCAGCTTACAATAACAAATTTAACTTTAGTTTTAGTATTAGTAATAACAGCGTGTCTAGTAACCTCAGAAGCAGTTCCAGCAGTTGTATTGATGGCTATAATAGGAGGAAGTGGATTTATAAGAGTCTCAATTCCAGCGTAGTCGCAAATATCACCAGGATGTGTAACAGCTATTCCAATACCCTTACCGCAGTCGTGAGGAGAACCTCCACCTACAGTTATTATCATGTCGCACCCTTCTTTTTTATACATATTTGCACCTTCGTATACATTTGTATCTTTAGGATTAGGCTCAACATTATCAAATACAACACTATCTATACCAGCTTCGTTTAAATACTTTATAGTTTTTTC
The DNA here is from genome assembly GCF_000479045.1 of Cetobacterium somerae ATCC BAA-474. Taxonomy (NCBI): domain Bacteria; kingdom Fusobacteriati; phylum Fusobacteriota; class Fusobacteriia; order Fusobacteriales; family Fusobacteriaceae; genus Cetobacterium; species Cetobacterium somerae. Next base: position 78,153 of record NZ_KI518203.1, on the reverse strand, counting down.
TACAGCTCCATCTTTTAAAGAGTGTAAAAATTTATCAGTAACGATTAAAGCTTTTTTTCCATTAAGTATTTGAGCTCTATCCCCAACTACACTAAGGCATCCAGGGCCAAAAAAGTTAACACTAGGCATTAAATAATCATAAAATCTCATTAATAATCTCCTCCCAAAATAAAGTAGTTCTTGTTTCAGTTTAAGAGTAACAAAAAAACAAGATGTAAACAAGGTAAAAAAATACCTAAAAATGGTAAAAAAAAATCAAAAATATAAAAAATGACAAGAAAGTACAAATCTAAGATTGATTATTACCTTGAAGTATATAGAAAAAGTTGTTAATATTCGATATACGAACAAAAAAATAAAAAGTATAGGGAGGAAAAGTTATGGTTGTTAAGAGTTTTAATCAAATTACTTTAGAAGCTTCAAAGAAAATGGGTAAAGCAGCTTTGAAAAAAGCATTGGAAATAAAAGTCCCAGTTGTGTTTTCAGTAGTAGATAATGGTGGTAATTTATTGTATTTAGAAAGAATGGATGAAGCTTTTGTAACAAGTGTTGATATAGCGATTAATAAAGCTTTTACAGCATGGGCATTAAAGAGTGGGACAAATGAGCTTAGTGAAGTAGTTTTACCAGGACAAAGTTTATATGGTTTAAATTTGACAAATAACTCTAGAATAATAACTTTTGGTGGAGGATTCCCAATTATAATAAATGATGAAATTGTAGGAGCAGTTGGAGTAAGTGGTGGAACTGTAGAAGAGGATATGGAGATAGCAAAAGCAGCATTAAATTCTTTATAATTTATAGGAGGAACGATGAGATCAAAACGTTTTGAAGTTTTAAGTGAACGTGCAGTAAATAAAGATGGATTTATAGGTGAATGGAAAGAAGAGGGATTAATAGCTATGGATAGTCCTTTAGATCCTAAACCAAGTCTTGTAATTAAAGATGGAAAAATAATTGAATTAGATGGTAAAAAAAGAGAAGAGTTTGATATGATTGATCTTTTTATAGCTGATTATGCAATTGATTTAAGATATGCTGAAGAAGCTATGAATTTATCAACACTTGAAATAGCGAAAAAATTAGTTGATATAAATGTAAAAAAAGAAGAAATTTTGAAAATAACAACAGGAATCACACCAGCGAAGATGGTAGAAGTTATTAGTCATTTAAATGTTGTAGAAATGATGATGGCTGTTCAAAAAATGAGAGCTAGAAAAACTCCTTCCAATCAATGTCATGTGACTAATTTAAGAGATAATCCAGTTCAAATTGCAGCAGACGCAGCAGAGGCTGCAATAAGAGGTTTTGATGAGCAGGAAACAACAGTGGGAATTGTAAGATATGCACCATTTAATGCTATTGCAATTTTTGTGGGTTCTCAAGTGGGAAGAGGTGGAGTACTAACTCAATGTTCAGTGGAAGAAGCAACAGAGTTAGAACTTGGAATGAGAGGATTTACAAGTTATGCAGAAACAGTTTCAGTTTATGGGACAGAGCAAGTATTTACCGACGGAGACGATACGCCTTGGTCTAAAGCATTTTTAGCATCGGCATATGCTTCAAGAGGGTTAAAAATGAGATTTACTTCAGGTACAGGATCAGAAGCCTTAATGGGATATTCAGAAGGTAAATCAATGTTGTATTTAGAGACAAGATGTATTTACATAACAAGAGGAGCAGGTGTTCAAGGATTGCAAAATGGTGCAGTAAGTTGTATAGGAATGCCAGGGGCTTTACCAGGAGGTATAAGAGCGGTTTTAGGAGAAAATTTAATAGCAATGCTTTTAGATTTAGAATGTGCTTCAGCTAATGATCAAACTTTCTCTCATTCTGATATAAGAAGAACAGCAAGAACTTTAATGCAGATGTTACCAGGAACAGATTTTATATTCTCTGGATATAGTGCAGTACCAAATTATGATAATATGTTTGCAGGATCCAATTTTGACGCAGAAGATTTTGATGATTACAATATTTTACAAAGAGATTTAAAAGTTGACGGTGGATTGAGACCAGTTTCTGAAGATGAGGTAATAAAAATAAGAAATAAAGCAGCAAAAGCAATTCAAGGATTGTTTAAAGAGTTAGATCTCCCAGAAATAACAGACGAAGAAGTATATGCGGCTACATATGCTCATGGTAGTAAAGATATGCCAGTTAGAGATGTTGTTCAAGATTTAAAAGGAGCTGAAGAACTTTTAAAAAGAGGAATAACAGGTTTAGATTTAGTAAAGGCCTTAAGCAAAAGTGGATTTAAAGATGTTGCTGAAAATGTATTAAATATGTTAAAACAAAGGGTTTCTGGAGATTATCTTCAAACTTCAGCAATTTTAAATAAAGATTTTAAAATTGTAAGTGCAATAAATGATAAAAATGATTATATGGGACCAGGAAGTGGCTATAGAATTAGTGAAGAAAGATGGAATGAAATTTCTAATATTCCAACAGCAATAAAGCCAGAGAGTATTGAATAGGAGGAAAAAATGGAAATAAAAATAAAAGAGGTTGGAATTGCGAAAAAAGGTGATAGAATAGAAGAGGTAGTTATAGGACTAGCTCCAGCTTTTAAAAAATATCAACATAAAACAATAACAGATGTTCCTCATGATATGGTCTTAATGGAATTAATAGCAGGAATAGAAGAGGAAGGTTTAATTGCTAGAGTAGTACGTGTAAATAGAACGTCAGATGTTTGTTTTATTGCAAATGATGCAGCTAAATTAAGTGGATCTGGAATAGGGATAGGAATACAATCAAAGGGAACAACAGTTATACATCAAAAGGATTTACTTCCGTTAAATAATCTGGAATTATTTCCACAGGCACCTCTTTTGACCCCAGAAATTTATAGATTAATTGGTAAAAATGCAGCTAAATATGCTAAAGGAGAATCGCCTAATCCAGTACCTGTTATAAGTGATCAAATGGTGAGACCAAAATATCAAGCAAAAGCAGCTTTATTACATATAAAAGAAACAAAGCATGTAAAAGAAAATGAAAAACCTGAAGAGTTAGAATATACTTTTGAATAAGGAGATGAAAGATGAACAAAAAAATTAATATCGAATTAGATTATCCTTTAGGAGAGAAGAGAAAAGAGTGGTTAAAAACTCCAACTGGAAAAACGTTAGATGATATCACTTTAGAAAACGTTTTAGATGAAAATATTAAAGCTCAAGATATTAGAATCTCTTCAGAAACACTTAATCTTCAAGGGGAAGTAGCTGAAACAGCAGGGCAGCCTACTATAAAAAGAAATTTTCAAAGAGCTAGTGAATTAGTAAAAATCTCAGATGAAAGAATATTAGAGATTTATAATGCTTTAAGACCAAATAGATCATCTAAAGAGGAACTTTTAGCTATAGCTGATGAGCTTGAGAATAAATATGGAGCAGTTGTAAATGCAAATTTTGTTAGAGAGGCTGCAGATATTTATGAAAAAAGAGGAAAGTTAAGAAAAGATTAGGAGCAATTTAATTATGAAAATTATTGCAGGTATTGACATAGGAAATGCGACTACGGAGGTAGCTTTAGCTAGAGTAACAGACTCTGAAATTAAATTTTTAGGTAGTTCTCTTTATAAGACTACAGGCTTAAAAGGAACAGAAGAAAATATAGAGGGCATAAAAAAGGCAATTTTCTCATTGTTAGAAAAATTAGATTTTAAATTAGAAGACTTAGATTTGATTAGAATAAATGAGGCAACTCCAGTAATTGGAGATGTTTCCATGGAAACGATAACAGAAACAATAATAACTGAATCTACTATGATTGGGCATAATCCGGATACTCCTGGAGGTTGTGGAATAGGAATAGGTTTAACGATTAATATAGATAATTTAAAAGAACTAAAGTGTAGTCTATTAGATGAAGAGTATATTGTTATAGCAAATAAAGATAAAAATTTTTTAGAAATAGCAAAAATTTTAAATTCTGAAATAAATAGAGGAGTAAAAATAAAGGGAGCTATTTTACAAAGAGATGATGGTGTTCTTGTAAATAATAGATTACTAATAAAAATTCCAATAGTTGATGAAGTTCAACTAATTGAAAAAATACCTTTAGGTGTTAAATGCTGTATTGAAGTAGCTGAAAAGGGAAGAGTTATTGAAAAAATTTCAAATCCATATGGAATAGCGACAATTTTTAATTTAACCTCAGAAGAAACAAAAAAAGTGGTTCCTTTATCAAAAGCTCTTATAGGAAATAGATCAGGTGTTGTAATAAAAACTCCTCAAGGAGATGTGAAAGAAAAAATTATTCCAGCTGGAAATATCTACATAAAAGGTTGTAAAACAACTGAAGAGGTAGGCATACAAGAAGGTGCTGAAAAAATTATGGAAAAGATATCTTTTCTAAATGTTCAAGATATTTTTGGAGAAGATGGAACAAATGTTGGTGGAATGTTAAGAAATGTAAAAAATACAATGAGTAAATTTACAGGAGAAAATATAGAGGATATAAAAATAAAAGATTTACTAGCAGTTGACACCTTTGTTCCTCAGAGAATAAAAGGTGGTTTAGCTGGTGAATTTATGCTTGAAAATGCTGTAGGATTGGCAGTAATGGTAGGAACTGAAAAAAATCAAATGGAAAATTTAGCAAGATTAATAAAAAGTGAATTAGGCATAGAAGTAGAAGTTGGTGGAGTAGAAGCAGATATGGCTATAAAAGGAGCTTTAACTACTCCAGGAACAGGAAAGCCATTGGCTATAATTGATATTGGAGCTGGATCAACAGATGCTTGTAGTATAGATAAATTTGGAAGAAAAGCTCATACTCATTTAGCTGGTGCAGGAAATATGGTAACTTTATTAATTCAGAAAGAACTTGGAGTTGAAAATTTTAATTTAGCTGAAGATATTAAAAAATATCCACTAGCAAAAGTAGAATCTTTTTTTCATATAAGGTACGAAGATGGAAGTGTGCAGTTTTTTAATGAGCCTTTATCACCGAGCATATATGCAAAAAATGTATTAGTAAAAAATGGTGAGCTTATTCCAATAGATATTCAAAATACTTTAGAAAGAATTAGAGATATTAGGAGAGAGAGTAAAAGAAGAGTTTTTGTAGCAAATTCAGAGAGAGCCTTAAAAAAAATATCTTTAACTAAAAATATTAGAGATTTTGAGTTTGTAATAATTGTAGGTGGATCAGCTCTTGACTTTGAAATACCAGAGATGATAACGGAAGCTCTTTCTAAATACGGTGTAGTTGCTGGTTGCGGAAATATAAGAGGAATAGAAGGGCCTAGAAATGCTGTAGCGACAGGTTTGGTTTTAGGTGATAGAGAGTGTTAAAAACTGGAATAGATATAGTATGTTCAAATATTATAAAGATAGTTGATATAGAAGAGATATTTTTTGGAATAGAAGAAGAGGGAGTTCCTTATATTTTAAAGTTTTTAGAAGAAGAAAAAATAGATAAAGAGTTTTATGTAAATGGAAGGTTTGAAATAGGAATAGGTATTAATTCAGATGGTGAAATATTTTTAAATCAAAAAAAATATACAAAAGAGTATATTTTGAAAGAAAATATTGGAAGTTCTAAAAAACGTTTAAGGGTTTTTGGTCAAAATGCAGCTAGAGTATTAAAGGGATTGCCTTTAAAAAAAGTATAAAAAAACGAAAGGTGTGAGGTATGCTTCATAAATATAAAAAAGAACTATTAAAAATTCAGGAAGAGATAGTAGATATGACTAAAATGGCTGTAGTAATTGTAGATGATGAGGGCAATTATTTAACAGAAAAAAGTAACTACTCAGAGTTTTGTAAAATTTTTAGGAAAAATAAAGAACTTAGTTCGTTTTGTGAAAAATGCGATGTAAAAGCTTTAAGTAAAGCATTTTTATCATTAAAACCGTATATTTATAGATGTCACGCTGGATTAGTAGATATGATAATACCTATTATTTATCAAAGTGAATTAATAGGTGCATTTTTAGTAGGCCAAATTCTTTTAGAAGATGAAGAAACATTTGAATTAGAGGATATTTTGGTTGAAAATGTAGGGAAAGAATTTAATATAAAGAAGATTGTTGAAAATTATGGGTTTTTAAAAAAGGTGAAATATAATGAACTCCAAAGTATTGCAAGTATTTTACATTATACGTCGGTTTATATAAGTGATTGTATTAAAAGTAAGAAATGGTATAATCATATTATTGAAAATAATATAAAAGAAGAAAGAGTAGAGTATAGTCATTCTCAAATTTCTTCAGCAGTGACTTACATAAATGAAAATATTAGAGAAAATATTCATTTAGAAGATGTAGCCGCATTATGTAATTTGAGTATTTCTCAATTTAGTAGAGTTTTTAAAAGAGAAACAGGAAAAACTTTCAAGGAGTATATTCTTATAAAAAAGATTGAAAAAGCTAAACATTTTTTAGAAATTACAAGTAAGTCTTTATCAGAAATATCAAATGAAATAGGAATTGAAGATAGTAGCTATTTTACAAAAGTTTTTAAAAAATATGAACGAATTTGTCCTAAGGAGTATAGAGATCTTTTTCAGAAATAAAAAATGTAGCTCAACAGCTACATTTTTTTGTTTTATTTAATTGTTATTTGATATACAAAAAGATTCGTATTCCTTAGTTAGTATATTTTTAACTTTTTCTCTCATATTAGAAAGTTTTTCATCAGGTATTGAAGGAGAGATTATTTTGATTGCTTTAACATATCTATCTAAAATTTCTTCTATTTTTTGATTCACAACTTCTTTGTTATTTGCTAAATTTTCAGGAGTCATATTAGATAAGAAGCTTGTTAAAGATTTATATGAAGTATCAGTTGTAGATTTTATTAGAGTTTTTGTAGATTCTATTTTATCAGCGGTTATATTTGAACTGATAGTTTTTATATCTTGTTCAAGTTGTTCTAAAGATTTTTCAATCATATTTAAAACAGAGATATAAGCTTGGTTATCTCTATTATTAACAGTAGTTTCTACTTTATTAATAGATTCTTTTAATCCATTTAAAATTTTAGTTTCTGCATCTGTAAATTTTGCATTTCCAGAAATAATTTTATCAACTAAAGATTGAGCAGAATCTAAATCAGTTTTAAGAATATTTATAAATCCAACTTCAAAATCTTTAAAGTGTTGAGGAGGAATTTTATTTTTAATTTCCTCAAGAATATCTTCAATTTCTTTGACAATAGTTGTCAAAAGATCATTTAATTGATTTTCAATTTCAACAATTTTATTAGAATCTATATCTTTTAATATTTGAGGTACAATAAAGTTAATGTTATCTAGTTGTAACTTAGTAACTGTATTGATATCTTTTAAATTTTCAGCATTATTTTTTTTAGTAATACCTTTTAAAATAAATATATGTTCTTTAATAAATTGAATAACTTTATCATTGATTAATGATAAATCTTCTGTGGGAATAACACCAACTAAATTTGTGAATATTTTACTAACTTTATCAGATGTATCCATACCTAAAGTTTTTAATTTTTTTTGAATATCTAAATAAGAATCTTCTCCTAAATCATTTTTTAGTGGTTCAATTAAAGAGTTAAAAGCAGATATATTGCTTTGGTAGAAATTTAAAACTTCAGCTTCAATAGTTTTTTCTTCGCTTTCAAAAGTACTATAACTTTTTTCACACTCTTCTATGAAGTTTGATAAACTTTTTCTGAAAAAGTATTTTAATTCAAAAGATGTTATAGGATGAAAACTATGTTTACTTTCTAATAAAGTTGTTTCAAGATGTATGTTACATTTTTTATCATTTATCTCAGTAAGGTGTAAATTTGTTTCAATTTTAAATTTATCACCTTCTGTTAATATAAAATCCAATCCTTTATTTGCTTGAGGTTTTTTTAAATATAATTTATGAGTTGTATTTCCAAACGTTACATCTAAAAGAAATGCCTCATCATTAACAGCAGCATTAACTTTTGTATTTAAAATATCTTTTACTTTAAGATCTTCATAAGATTTATTTGAATTTTTTGCTCCAACTAACCATTTTTTAAGATTTTTAGGATTTAATGCAAAAATCTCTGCAAACATAGGAGGAACATTAATAATTTTGTCCTCTACAATAAGAGGTTGTTTATTTGTTTTAACATCGTTCATATTTAATCACTCCCTTATAAAAATTTAATATGTCACATTTAATCTACGAATAAAATTTAATTTTCTTTTTTATTATTGTAGTTTTATTAAAATTATTTTTAAAATTAATTTCTATAAAATAGCAAACGTTTGTAGTTTAATTTTTAAACATAAACTTTTAAAAAAGGTTGACTTGTGCATAATCATTATGTATAATTATGATAAATATGTATATTATTTATGGTTCAATAATTTGATTAAAAGGAAAGTTGAGTGAAAATCTCACACGGTCCCGCCACTGTAAGGAGGACGAAATTAGACTAGCCACTGTAGTTTTTATGGGAAGGCCTAAGAGTAGGGTGAATCTGAGTCAGGATATCTGCCATGAATATAAAAGAAAATATAAAATCTGCGGTGAACAGATTTGTATTTAGAACTGTCAATTTCAATTCTAATTAGCAATATTCTATTCATTTTCGCATTTTTTATATTTCCGCTAAACTTCACAAATTTAGGAGAAATGATATTATGAAACATAAGAACATAATGGTTGTTGGGACGTCTTCAGGAGCAGGGAAGAGTATAACAGTTACAGGCTTATGTAGAGCATTTTTTAAAGATGGATACACAGTTTCACCTTTTAAATCTCAAAATATGGCACTGAACTCTTATATAACAAAAGATGGACATGAGATGGGACGAGCACAAGCTCTTCAGGCGATGGCATGTGAGATAGAAGCTCACTATACAATGAATCCTATTTTATTAAAACCCACAGGGGATAGAAGGATTCAAGTGATTGTCAACGGAAAATCTATCGGAAATATGGGAGGACTTGAATACGGAGATTATAAATCAAAGTTAAAAAAAGATATAATTCAAGCTTATAATACGATTAAAGATGAAAATCAAATATGTGTTATAGAGGGAGCAGGAAGCCCTGTAGAATTAAATATAAAGCAAGACGATATAGTAAACATGGGATTAGCTGAAATGGTTGATGCTCCTGTTATTTTAGTTGCAGATATTGATAGAGGTGGAGTTTTTGCATCAATTTATGGAACAATATCTCTTATGGAACCAGAAGAGAGAGCTAGAGTAAAAGGTGTAATTATAAATAAGTTTAGAGGAAATGTTGATATATTAAAACCAGGATTAGAAAAAATAGAGGAACTGACAGGAGTTCCAATTTTAGGAGTTATGCCATACTTTGAACTAGACATAGAGGATGAGGATGGGGTAACAGAAAAATTTAATAAGATTAAATCAAAAACTGCAGATATAACAGTTTCGGTTATAAAATTAAAGCATATATCGAATTTCACAGACATTGATGCTTTACTAGCAAATAAGGATGTAAATGTTAATTATGTAACATCATTTCATGAATTAGGAAATGAAGACCTGATAATTATACCTGGATCTAAAAATACAATAGATGATTTAAAAGATATAAAAGAGAAAGGAATCGCACAAGAGATTATAAAAATGTCTAGAAAAGGAACTCCTATTATTGGCATATGTGGAGGATTTCAAATTTTAGGGGAAAAAGTGTTAGATCCTTATGGAATAGAGGGAGATATAAAAGAACTTCCAGGACTAGGACTTTTAGACATAGAAACTACAATGGAAAAAGAGAAGGTAACAACACAGTATACAGGATTATTAAAAGGAGAAACTGGGTTATTAAAAGGATTAGGAGATATTCAAGTTAAAGGTTATGAGATTCACCAAGGAGTAACAGAGGGAAAAGAAAAATCTATAACTTTAGATAATAGATTAGTAGCCACAGTAAAGGACAATATTTTCGGAACATACTTACATGGAATTTTTGATAATAGAGAGTTTACTGATTTTATTTTAAATAATATAAGAGAGAAGAAAGGACTGGAAAAGAAAAATAGCACAATGACATTTGATGAATATAGACTTCAAGAGTTGGATAAGTTAGAAAAAATATTCAGAGAAAATGTGGACATGAAAGCTATTTATAAGATTTTGGAGGAGAACTAATGAGCATCATTTTAAAAATATGGATAGCTTATTTGTTAGATTTAATTTTAGGGGATCCATATTGGTTTCCACATCCAGTTAGATTTATAGGAAAATATATAACTTTTATTGAAAATAAAATCTATTCATTAAAAAATAAAAAAGTATGGGGAGGAGTATTAGCTTTTACAGTAATACTTTCAACAGTAGTATTGTCATATTACATAGCTAGAATGTCTGAATTTTTAGAAATTTTCTTTCTATACACAACTTTGGCAACGAAAAGTTTAGGTGCTGAAGGGATTAAAGTTTATAAAATTTTAAAAAGTGGAGATTTACAAAAAGCACAAAAAGAGCTTTCTTATTTAGTTAGTAGAGATACAGGTGAGATGGATGAAGTACAAGTTGTAAGAAGTACAATGGAGACTATAGCTGAAAATAGTGTTGATGGAATTATAGCACCTATGTTTTATGCATTTTTAGGAAGCTTTATATTAATTGATGGAGTTTCAATGGCATTGCCTTTAGCAATGGGATATAAAGCAGTAAATACTCTTGATTCAATGGTTGGATATAAAAATGATAAATATATAGATTTTGGGATGGTTTCAGCAAAAGTAGATGATTTCTTTAATTTTATTCCAGCGAGATTATCTGGTCTAATAATAATTCCAATTGCAACATTTTTATTAGGAATGGGAATAAAAAAGCCATTAAAAATATTTTTTAGAGATAGAAAAAATCATTCAAGTCCAAATTCAGGGCATCCAGAGGCAGTTTTTGCAGGAGCTATAGGGGTTCAATTTGGTGGTAAAACAAAATATTTTGGAAAATATTTTGAAAAACCTACAATAGGAGATAAATTAAAAGAGTTTCAATGTGAAGATATAAAAAAATGTTATAAGATAATGTTTATGACATCTTTTGTAGGAATAGTTTTGTTTACAGCATTTATTAAACTAGTATAAGATAATAGGAAGTGAAGTAATATGGATTTACATGGTGGAAATATATATAAACTAAAAAGAGATAATGGGATAGAAGTTTTAGATTATAGTTCTAATATAAATCCCTTAGGAGTTCCAAGTAGTTTTAAAAAGGCAGTTATAGAAAATTTTGAAACTTTAGAAAAATATCCAGATATAGACTACGTGGAGTTAAGGACAGCTATTGGAAATTACAATAATTGTCATATAGATAATGTAGTTGTAGGAAATGGTGCTACAGAGGTTCTATTTCTATATATGAAGGCAGTAAAAGCTAAAAAGGTTTTAATAATTGCACCAACCTTCGCAGAGTATGAAAGAGCTGCTAGAGCTGCAGGAAGAGATGTTAAATTTTTTCCGTTGAGCAAAGATTTTTCTTTAAATGAAAATATGTTATTAGACTTTATAACAGATGAAGATGTTGTCGTTATGTGTAATCCAAATAATCCAACAGGAAAATTTCAGAATCTTGAAAAAATAAAAAAACTAGCTGATTTTTTAGAAAGAAAAAATAAAAAATTATTTATAGATGAAGCTTTTATAGAGTTTGTTGATAATTGGAAAGATAAAACTGCATTTTTGTTAAAACATAAAAATGTATTCATTTTAAGAGCTCTAACTAAGTTTTTTGCACTTCCAGGGGTTAGGTTAGGATATGGATTAACTTATGACGAATCAATATTAGACGAAATAAAAAATATTAGAGAACCTTGGAGTGTTAATGGAGTAGCTGAAATAGCAGGTAAAACTATGCTTTTAGATACTTTGTATATACATGAAACAGAAAATTGGATAAAAAAAGAAAAGTTATGGTTTTATGAAGAGTTATGTAAAATAGATAATATAGAAGTAACTCCAACAGAAACTAACTTTATATTAGTAAAGTTATTAAACGATAATGCTAAAAGTTTCAGAAAAAAAATGATAGAGAATGGCGTTTTAGTAAGAGATGCTTCAAACTTTATGTTTTTAGATGAAAGTTATATAAGATTAGCAATAAAAGATAGAAAGAAAAATGAGCAAGTTTTAGAGGCTTTAAGGAGAGTGCTGAAATAATGAAAGGCTTTGTTTTAGCAGGAACAAGAAGTGGAATAGGAAAAACTACAGTATCTATGGGGCTAATGGCTACTTTTGAAGATGTGGCTCCATTTAAAGTAGGACCTGATTATATAGATCCTAGTTTTCATAAATTTATAACGGGAAATAAAAGTTATAATTTAGATCTGTTTTTAATGGGAGAAGAGGGAGTAAAGTATAGTTTTGAAAAGCATAGTAAAGAAATATCTATTGTTGAAGGTGTTATGGGTCTTTATGATGGATTAGGAAATTCTTTAGATAATTATAGTACAGCTCATTTATCTAGAGTTTTAAACTTACCAGTTATATTAGTAGTAGATGCGGCAGGAAAAAGTACAAGTATCGCAGCAGAAGTTTTAGGATATAAAAATTTAGATTCAAGAGTTAATATAGCTGGAGTTATAATAAATAAAGTAAATAGTGAAAAACTCTATGAAATGTTAAAAGATGCTATAGAAAACTATACAGGAATACCGTGTTTAGGATATTTAAAAAAAGATGAAAACTTAGGAATCAGTAGTAGGCATTTAGGATTACTTCAAGCAGATGAAGTTGAGGATTTAAAAGAAAAAAAAGCGATTTTAAAGGAAGAGATAAAAAAAACTATCGATTTAAAAAAGATAGAAGAAATAGCTAATCTAGAAAAATCAGAAAAAAATATAGATATTTTTAAAAATATAGAGAATCTATATGTAGGATTAAAAGTAGGAGTAGCTAAAGATAAAGCATTTTCATTTTATTACGAGGATAATTTAGAGCTTTTACAAAGAATGGGAATAGAACTTATAGAGTTTTCACCTATAAAAGATAAAAAAATACCTGAGGTTGATTTATTATATTTTGGTGGAGGATATCCAGAAAATTATTTAGAAGATTTATCGAATAATAAGGATTTTCTAAACTCTTTAAAAGAGTTTCATGAGTCTGGAGGACATATTTATGGAGAGTGTGGAGGATTTATGTATCTTAGCCAAGGAATAAAAACCTTGGAGCAAAAAAGTTATTCTATGGCACAATTAATTGACTGTAGTGTAAAGATGACTGGAAGACTTTTTATCAGTAGATTTGGATACGTAGATGTAGCTTTTGGTGAGTTAAATGGAAAAGCCCATGAATTTCATTATTCGACTATAGATGAAATAGGTAGTGATGAAAGAGTATTTAAACTTAGAAAAAGTGATGGTAGAGAGTGGTTATGTGGTTATAAAAATAAAAATCTTATAGCAGGGTATCCACATTTACATTTTTTTAAAAACTTAGATATATTAAAGCAGATATTAGAAGGAGCAAAGAAATGTCATATATAAAAAGACCACAAGATATTGAAATAAGAAGTTTTGAAATAATAGAGGAAGAGATGGGGGAAAAGGCAAAGGAGTTTTCTTCAACTCATTTACCAATAGTAAAAAGAGTTATACATACAACAGCTGATTTTGAATATGCAGACCTATTAGAGATTTCAGAAGGAGCAGTTGAGTCATGTTTAGAAGCCTTAAAAAAAGGTGGTAAAATATATTGTGATACTAACATGATAGCTAATGGTTTGAGTAAAATTACTTTAGATAAATATGGATACTCAGCTTATTCTTTAGTTTCAGATAAAGATGTAGCAGCTGAAGCTAAAGAAAGAGGGGTAACTAGATCAATAGTAGGGATAGAACACGCAGCAAAAGATCCTAATACAGATATATATTTAATTGGAAACGCACCAACAGCACTATTTAGATTGAAAGAACTTATTGATTCTGGTGAAGTTCAAAAACCAGCTTTAATAGTTGGGGTTCCTGTAGGATTTGTTGGAGCAGCTGAATCAAAAGAGATTCTACCTGGAAGTGGAATACCATATATTATTGTAAAAGGCAGAAAAGGAGGAAGTCCTGTAGCTGTTTCAATACTTCATGGAATTTTATATCAGTTACATAAGAGAGAAGGATTTTAATGGATAAAGAATTAAGATCGGGATATACAACCGGAACATGTGCGTGTGTAGCGGCATTTGTTGCATTAAATCTTTTGATAGAAAAAGATTTGGGAGAAAAAGTTGAGATAACCACATTAAATGGAGTAACTTTAGATATACCAATACATTCAAAAAAAAGAGGAATCAATTGGGCTAGAGGTGTTGTTTTAAAAGATGCAGGAGATGATCCTGATGTTACAAACGGAATAGAGATTTGTGCTAAAGTAAAAATTGTTGAAGAGTTACCAAAAATAGAGAAAGCTCATAAATTTGATAATATGCTGATAGTAGGTGGAAGAGGTGTAGGATTAGTAACAAAAAAAGGACTTAAAGTAACACCTGGAAAATCAGCTATAAACCCAGGACCACAAGAGATGATAGTAAAAACTTTAAATCCACTTCTGGAAGAGTATGGATTAAAAGTGATAGTAACTATATATGTTCCAAAGGGAAGAGAGAAAGCTTTGAAAACTTTTAATGGGAAGTTGGGAATACTAGGAGGGATATCTATTTTGGGGTCTACTGGAATAGTTAAACCTATGAGTGAGGATGCACTTACTAAATCTATGTTTGCTGAATTAAAAGTTTTAAAAGAGAATAGTACTAGAGAATGGGTAGTATTTGCTTTTGGGAATCATGGGAAACAGTTTTGTATAGATAATAATATAGATATTGAGCAGATGGTTGTAACAAGTAATTATATTGGATTTATGATTGATAGTGCAGTAAAATTAGGATTTAAAAAAATAGTATTAATTGGACATATAGGAAAAGCTATAAAAGTGGCAGGTGGAATTTTTAACACTCATAGCAGAGTTGCTGATGCTCGTTTGGAAATAATTGCAGCAAATGCTATTTTAATAGATGAACCTAGGGAAAATATTTTGAAGGTTTTAGAAGCAAATACAGCTGAAGAAGCTACAGAATATATATTAAAAAAAGAAAGTTTATTTAATTTAATTGCTAATAAAGTAGCTAAAAGATCAGCTGAATTTTCAAGAGATAACATAGAATTTCAATCAATTCTTTTTAATTATAGTGGAGATATATTAGGATATAGTGATGGATTTTATGAGATGATAGAGGAGTTAAAAAGTGAGTAAAGAGATATCGGTGGTGGGACTTGGACCAGGAAATCTAGATTATATGACAAAGGCAGGAATAGATAAAATAAAAAATTCTGAAATTGTTATAGGTGGAGAGAGACAGTTAGAAGAGATTGACTCTCTTTTAAATAATCAATATATCTATATTATGAAAAAATTAGATGAAATGAAAGAGTTTGTTTTAAGAAATTTAGATAAAAATATAGTATTTATTGTTTCAGGAGATACAGGTTATTATAGTTTGCTTACATATTTAAAAAAGAGTTTTCCTGAACAAAAATTTAATGTCATTCCAGGGATATCTTCTTTTCAATATCTATTTTCTAGGATAGAGATGACTTGGGAACATTATCAACTTTGTAGTGTTCATGGAAGAGAAAATGATTATGTAGAAATATTTAAAAATAGTAAAAGCGGAGTAGTACTTCTAACTGATGAAAAAAATAATCCAATTGAAATAAGTAAAACACTTGTTAAAAATAATATTTTAAATGCTGAAATAATTATTGGAGAGAGACTTTCTTATAAAAATGAAGTTATTACAAGGTTTTTAGTATGTGATTATAAAAAGTATAATAAAAAATATGAAATGAATGTAACAATTATAAGAAAGGTTTGAAAATAATGGGACATATTTATGATAAAGAGTTCGTTCAAAAAGAACTACCTATGACAAAACAAGAGATTAGAGCAATTTCTATAGCGAAATTACAATTGCAAGATGATTCTATTTTAGTAGATGTTGGTGCTGGAACTGGAAGTATAGGAATAGAAGCAGCGACATATTTAAGAAATGGTAATGTTTTTGCTATTGAAAAGGAAGAAAAGGGAATAGAGACCTTAAAAGAAAATATAAATAGATTTAAATTAGATAATATAGAAGTAATTGTGGGAAGAGCTCCTGAAGCAATACCAACTATTCAATATGATAGAATGTTTATAGGTGGATCAACAGGTTCAATGAGAAATATACTTGAACATTTTATTAAATATTCAAAAGATAATTCTAGAGTAGTCATAAATGCGATAACTTTAGAAACTTTAGCAGATGCTACAAAGCTTTTAAAAGAGTTAAATTTTAAAAATATAGAAGTTGTAAATGTTGTTGTATCTAGAGGAAAGAGTATAGGTCCGTACACAATGATGTATGGAGAAAATCCAATATATATAATAACAGCAGATAAGGAGGAAACAAAGTAATGTCAACAGCAAAGTTTTATGGAATAGGAGTGGGAGTAGGAGATCCTGAAATGTTAACGCTAAAGGCTATAAGAGCTTTTAAAGAGCTAGATGTAGTAGTTTTACCAGAGGCTAAAAAAGCTGAGGGAAGTACAGCATACGAAATAGCTAGAGAGTATTTAAAAGAGGGAGCAGAAACTTTGTTTGTTGAGTTTCCAATGTTAAAAAGTGTAGAAGCTAGAAAAGAATTTAGAAAAAGAAATGCGGATATGATAGTTGAGCATCTAAAAGCAGGAAAAAAAGTTGGATTTTTAACAATTGGAGATCCAATGACATATAGTACATATGTTTATATTCTTGAGTACTTGGATGGTGTGATACCTGTAGAGACAATTCCTGGAATATCATCGTTTTCAGATATGTCTTCGAGATTTAACCTACCTTTAGTTATGGGAGAAGAATCTTTGAAAGTTGTATCATTAAATGGAGAAACTGATATTGTTGGTGAAATTAATTCAGCAGATAATATCGTATTTATGAAAGTATCTAGAAATTTTGATAAACTTAGAGCTGGCTTAGAAGCTACAGGAAATCTAGAAAATATAATAATGGTTTCAAACTGTGGAAAAGAAACACAGGAGATAAATTTTGATTTAACAAAAATGGAAGAGGAAGATATTCCTTACTTTACAACATTAATACTAAAAAAAGGTGGTATCAATCAATGGAAAAAGTTTATTTCATAGGGGCAGGACCAGGGGATCCAGAGTTAATTACAGTAAAAGGGCAAAGATTAGTAAAAGAAGCAGATGTAATAATTTATGCAGGTTCTTTAGTTCCAAGACAAGTTATAGAGTGTCATAAAGAGGGAGCAGAGATTCATAATTCAGCTTCAATGACTTTAGAAGAAGTTATAGATGTAACTGTTAAAGCGATAAAAGCAGGAAAAAAAGTTGCTAGGGTTCATACAGGAGATCCAGCAATATTTGGAGCACATAGAGAACAGATGGATATGTTAGATGAGCATGGAATAGAGTATGAAGTAATTCCGGGAGTAAGTTCATTTTTAGCATCTGCTGCAGCAGTAAAAAAAGAGTTCACATTACCAAGTATTTCTCAAACTGTAATTTGTACAAGATTAGAAGGAAGAACGCCTGTTCCAGAAAAAGAAAGCTTAGAATCTTTAGCTTCTCATAGAGCTTCAATGGCAATTTTCTTATCAGTACATATGATTGGTGATGTTGTAAAAAGATTAGCTACACATTATCCGATGACAACTCCAATAGCAATTGTTCAAAGAGCTAGTTGGGAGGATCAAAAGATTGTTTTAGGAACATTAGAAACAATTGAAGAAAAAGTAAAAGAAGCAAATATAACTAAAACAGCTCAAATTTTAGTTGGAGATTTTTTAGGGGATAAATATGAAAAATCTTTATTATATGATAAGCATTTTACACATGAATTTAGAAAAGGAATTGAGAAGTAATGAAATTAGCAGTTTGGACTGTAACAAGAGGAGCAGGTCTAAATGGAGTGGAGATTAAAAATAAAATTGAAGGGATAGATGTATTTACTCTTTCAAAATTTAAAATAGATAATAGCATTCAAATGGAAAACTTTACTGAAGAATTAAACGAAGCTTTCAATAAATACGATGGACATATTTTTATAATGGCAACAGGAATTGTTATTCGTAAAATTGCATCTTTAATAAAATCTAAAGATGTTGATCCAGCAGTAGTTGTAATAGACGAAGGAATGAATTTTGTAATTTCTCTTCTCTCTGGACATCTAGGAGGAGCAAATGATTTGACTCAAAATCTTCATGAAATATTTGGATTAGTTCCAATCATAACAACTAGTTCAGATGTGACGGGAAAAATTGCAGTGGATACTTTGTCTCAGAAATTAAAGTGTAATTTAAAATCATTAGAAGCAGCTAAAAAGGTTACATCATTGATAGTAGATGGAAAAAATGTTGAATTAAGTCTTCCTAAAAATATATGCAATGAAAATCCAGAAGGTGTTATGGTTATTTCTAATAAAGAAAATTTAGAAGTTGTACATTTATATCCTGAAAATTTAGTTATAGGAATAGGTTCAAGAAGAGGAATTGAAAAAGAAAAAGTTTATGAATTTTTAATAGAAACATTAGAAAAACATAATCTTTCACTTAAAAGCATAAAGCATTTTGCAACAGTAGATTTAAAAGCAGATGAAAAAGGAATTGTTGAAACTGCTAAAGAGCTTGGAAAAGAGTTGAAAATTGTTAGTAGAGAAGAGATATTAACAGTAGAAGATATGTTTCATGGATCTGAATTTGTAAAAAAAGAGATAGGCGTAAAAGCTGTTTCAGAGCCATGTGCATATTTAACATCAAGTAAAGATGGGAAATTTATAGAGATAAAAGCAAAAAAAGATGGAATGACAATTTCCATTTATGAGGAGAGATTTATTTATGAAAAAAGGTAAAATATATGTTGTAGGAATTGGTCCTGGAAATATGGATGATATAACAGTAAGAGCGTATAGAGTTTTAAAAAATGTAGATGTAATTGCAGGATATATAACTTATACAGATTTAGTAAAAGATGAGTTCGCGGAAAAAGAGTTTTATGTATCAGGAATGAAAAAAGAGGTTGCTAGATGTGAGCAAGTATTAGAGATTGCTAAGTCTGGAAAAGATGTAGCGCTAATCAGTAGTGGAGATGCAGGAATTTATGGAATGGCTGGAATCATGATAGAAATCGCTCAGAAAGAGGGATATGAAGTTGAGGTTGTTCCTGGAGTAACATCATCAGTAGCTGGAGCCGCAGTTGTAGGAGCACCGCTAATGCATGACCATGCTACAATAAGTTTAAGTGATTTATTAACTGATTGGGATGTAATAACAAAAAGAATTGATAAAGCTGCAGAGGGAGACTTTATTATATCTCTTTATAATCCAAAAAGTAAAGGAAGAACAACTCAAATAGTTGAAGCAAGAGAGTTAATGTTAAAGCATAAAGCACCAGAGACTCCAGTTGCGCTATTAAGACATGTTGGAAGAGAAGATCAGAATTATACTTTAACAAACTTACAGGACTTCTTAAACCATGAAATAGATATGTTTACAGTTGTTATAATAGGAAACTCAAAGACGTATGTTTCTAATGATAGAATGATAACTCCAAGAGGATATCATATATGATTTGGGTTATAGGTGGAACAAAGGACTCTAGAGATTTTATAGAGTCCTTTCCTTTTAAAGAAAAGCTAGTTGTAACAACAGCAACAGAGTATGGTGGAAAATTACTTGAAAATATAGAAGATATAAAGGTATTTTGTAAAAGATTAGATTTAGAAGGAATGAACAAATTTATAGAAGAAAATAATATTGAGAAAATTATTGATTTATCTCATCCATATGCAGAAGAAGTTTCTAGAAATGCCATTGAATCTTCAAAAGTAAAAGAGATTGATTACATAAGATTTGAAAGAGAAAATTTAGTTTCTGAAGATGGAGTTATAGAATTTTCTGAGTTAGATATTATGATAAAATATTTAGAGGAGTTAGAAGGAAATATTTTAGTAACATTAGGAAGTAATAATCTTCATAAATTTCAAAATATAAAAAATAAATCAAATATATATTTTAGAATACTTCCTAAATGGGAGATGATAAAAAAAGCTGAAGATTTAGGGGTTTTGCCTAAAAATATTATAGCTATGCAGGGACCATTTTCTAAAGAATTAAATGTTGCAATGATGAGGCAACTTAATATAAAATATATTGTAAGTAAAAAAGGTGGAAATACTGGTGGGGAAAGAGAAAAAATAGATAGTGCAAAAGAGATTGGAGCTATATCTATAATGTTGTCTAGACCCAATGTGGAATACCCAGTTGTATTTTCTCATATAGAAAAACTTATAAAATATATTATTTAAATGCTGAAGGGGGAAATAAAATGATATTTGTTGGGATATTTGGTTTAAAAGATTCAGAAGAAAAGTTAAGAGAAGTTGATTTTGAGTGTACAGGATGCTTATCAGAAAAAGTTCAATTATTCGCATTAAGAAGAGTTTTTGAAATTTTTTTTATACCGATAATTACTTTAAAAAAGAAATATATAATAGCTTGTAACTCTTGTAATAGTGTATATAAGCTAAAAGATGAGAAAATGGAAGAGGTTTTATTGAAGGGGAAAGTTCGCTATGAAGATGTAGAAAAAATACTTAAACAGTCCTAAAAATAAATCAAATGTGATTTAACAAAACATAAATAAAAAATATATAAACTATTGATTTTATGAATAGTTGTATCATTCATTATTTATATAATGACATTGACATTTTATATGAAAAGCTGTATATTTACATTATATGAAATATATGGAGGCAGATTAAAATGAGTAAGAAAATTGTATATATTATAGTGGGATTGTTATTAGCAATGAATATATATGCAAGAGGTTTAAAAAGTAAGGAAACTGAGAATAACCAATCTTCTTTAAAAAATTCTGTAATCACTAAGACACAAGAGATATTTAATTATGAAAATAATGTATCAAAAGTTATGCCTATTGATGAAGAAGAACTTGCAGAGGTAAGTGGAAAAAATGTTAATTTTGTTATAAATAAAATGAGATAAACTATTTTAGATAAAGTGTGGATAATAAAGTGAAAAAGAGAAAAGACTGAGTAGACGCAGTCTTTTTTCTTTTTTGTATTGATAGAAATAAATTATCTATCAGGTTTATAATTAATTGGGGAGCTTCTGAATAAAATATTTCTTTTTCTAGCTTCAATCTCAACTCCAAGAAGTTCTTGGGCTATATGTGTCATATTTCTTAAAATGTGAGGTTCAAAAATCTCTTCTACCTCAATATTTTCTTTTTCTTTTAAGTTAATATAGTTAGTCCATAAGCATTTTTTTATATTTTCTAATTCAGCTGGTTTTCTTAAAAGATCTAGAATAGAGTTTTTAAGAAAAGTAAAGGTTTCATCAGATACATCCTTCTTTTCATTTGTAATTAATCTTATTTGATCTCTTATTTTAGTTGCTTCTTCTTCGTGTAATTCATATAAAACATATTTAACTTTGTCCCAAATTTCTTTTAAAATGTCAATTGAGTTGATATTTTGCTCTTTAATCCAAACAAAAGCAACCAATCGTCTTTTCCAATCCCACCATCTGATAGGACTTTGTAGGTCAATTGAACTAATTAAAAAAATATTTCTTTCTAAAAGTAATGCACCAAAGACTCCTGGTGGATTTCCAAGACGCTGATTTTTTAAACTTGTTCTATAAACTCCGCAAGAAGGACTTCCCTCCATAAATATATAGGCATCAATATTTGCTCTTTCTAAAGTTTCAAGACAAGCGATAGCACCTTTTCGAACCATCTCATTTCGGTTTTCTCCCTCTTTATTTTTTATATTTGCTTTTCCATTCCAAAAATCAAATCCATTTCCTCCTGAAAGTTTAATACTTGGTCTAGGAACTCCCATTCCACTCATAATTTCAGGACAAACAGGAGTCCAAATGAATTGTCCACGGTCTCTTCCTAAAGATTGAGTCAAATCTATTCCTTTTCCGTTATATCTAACTTTAGAACCAAATTGACACGCTGCGATTCCCAATCTTAATTTTCTATTTAAAAGATTTTCCATGTTGCCTCCTTGTATATACGGTTTAGATAATATATACTATTAAGAAATATAGTTCCTTTAATAAAAAATGAAAAATAGGAGAATTAAAATGGAAACTAAAGATAAATATAGTAGAATTGCAAATATTTTTGATAAATTAGAAGAAAGAATGCCTATGAATGAAATAAAAAAAGAAGCTGTTCAAATGTTAAAAGGTAAAATTCTTGAAATTGGAATAGGAAGTGGAGCATGTTTAAAATATTATGAGAAAAAATCAGATGTAACAGGTATAGATTTTTCTATTGGAATGTTGAATATAGCAAAGAAAAAAGCTAAGTTATTGGGATTAGAGAATGTAAAATTATTAGAAATGGATATTGAAAATATGAGCTTTTCAGATGAAACATTTGATTCAGTATTTTCCTCTTGTGTTTTTTGCACTATTCCTAATCCTAAAAAAGGAATAAATGAAGTATATCGAGTTTTGAAAAATGGTGGCAAAGCAGTATTTATAGAACATATGAAAAGCGAGAACTTTATAATTAATATAGGATTAAGAGTTTTGAATATTTTTACAAGATTAATTTTAGGAACATCACTTTTAAGAGAAACAGAAAAGACTATTAGAGAAGCTGGATTTTCAAAAGTTATGAGTAAAAATATTATGTTAGGAGATGTAGTTAGATTAATTATAGCTGAAAAATAAAATTCAAAGAGATAATATATTGATATTATCTCTTTGAATTGTTAATAACTTTATAAATATATATTAAATCATCATCATCTTTAAATCGACTATAAGTCTCTTTGTATTCTATTTTATAGTTATTTTCTAAATCAAATTTTGAATTTTTAGACAAAATATAAAATTTCTCAGGAAGAATAGTATTATCATCTAAGAAATGAATATCTTGTCCTACACTCCAAACATCTTCAATTGTGAAATCCTTTGAATATATATGAAATAGCTTATTATTTTTTTGTAAAGTTTCTAATGGGATTAAATTAGAACTATTCTTATTACGAATTTCATTTTCAATAATCCAAGTTAAATTACAATTAACTATTAGTAGTAAAAATCCACTTAAATAAATAACTTTTTTTTTGAAATTTTTTTTATCAATTAATCTGTCTTTAAAAAGATAGACTAATAAAATAAAAAATGGAATAGTTAAATAATAAAAATTTGGTTTTTTCCAAAATATAAGACCAACACTTCCAATAGATAAAATTGTTATAAGAGTGGCTTGTATATAAAATAGAATTTTATCTGATTTCTTCAAAAGATTCCAGTCGCTATTAATATAGTAGTTTAATATAATTCCGATTGGAATAGATGAAACTACATATATAGGAAATCCATATCTCTCTTTTTTCATTTTTATAAATGATAAAAGTAAAAAGGTTAAAATAGACCAAAGAGTTCCAAATTTAAAAAGCCTATTTTCCTCACTATTTTTTAAATTCCATTTTTTAAAAAAAGTAATAATAGAAAAGAATATCCAAATTCCCATGAAATAAAAATAGTTAAAGTAAAAGAAAAAGCTTTTAACATGTTTACTTGTCCAAGTGTTTTTTTCTTTATTCATAACAGAGAAAAATAGTTCTTTATTCTCTAGAATCATAGCAATAGGCCAAATAGAAGCTAGAATTAAACCAATTAAAACATATAAAATAATTCGTCTACGATTTTCAAGTATTTTTTTTAATTTATAAACCCAAATATATGAGATAACAAAAGGTAGAAACATACCATAAATCGCTACAGGACCTTTACTTAGTAAAGAGGCTGCTAAAAGTATAGAAGCAAATAAAAGACTAAAAGTTCTTTTAGAGTTTATACTTTTTAAAAGATAAGTGATAGATCCAAACATAAAAATATATGGATATGCATCCCAAGCATTTTCACTACCAACTTTTGTTATCATAAAGGTAGTTGCAGCAACAAACGATACTAAAAATGGGAGATTTTTATTATCAGATAACTCTTGAACAAATCGGTATATAAAAAAGATCAGTAAGACAGAAACTAAAGCCACAGGTAATCGAAGTATCCACTCATCAGAAAAATTATTAGAAATTTTCATAACAGCAGCTGTAAACCAAGTTGGTAATGGAGGTTTTTCAAAACGATATTGTCCATTTAAAGTAGTAACGAGCCATTCATTATTAAATACAATCTCTCTAGCGGTAATAAAATTTCTAGATTCCATTAAATCTGCTTTTCGAATCCAAATAGTACTAAAAAATGAGATAAAACTTAATCCTAAAATAGATAAAAGTTTTTTATCTTTAAACATGAGAAAATCCTCCTTAAGTTTTAAAAATATAGTAGAAATTTTATAGATTAAAAAATATTTGAACAGTTGTTCCCATATTAGGGGTACTCGAAATTTTTATATCTAAATTTAAAAGATTTATAATTCTTTTAACAATAGACATACCAAGACCATGACCTTGAATCTCTTTGCTACGAGATTTATTTGCTCTAAAGAATCGATCGTAAATATGGTGAAGTTCTTCAGAAGTCATTCCAATACCATAATCTTTAATAGTTAAAATAGCTTGTTTTTGTTCATCGTTATTTGTAATACTTATATCAACTGGGTTATTTTTACCATATTTAATAGAATTTTCCAAGATGTTTTTTATTAATAACTTAATTAACCCCTCATCAGATTTAATAATTGTATACTCAGGAGTAAAATTAATATTAGATTTAGGGTATTGATGTTTTAAGCTAGAGATACATCCTAAAATAATTTCAGATAGTTCAACTTCATTTTTTTCACTTTTGATTTCAGATTCTTTCGCAATAAATAAAAGTTTTTCAATAAGTAGATTCATACTTTTAGTTTCATCTTCAATAGATATTAAAGCTTCATTAAATATTTCAGGGTCTTTTTTTCCCCAACGCTTAATCATATCAATATATCCCCCAATTATAAAAAGAGGAGTTTTTAGCTCATGTGATGAATTATGAACAAATTCAATTTGTTTTTTATTTTGTGTATCAAGTCTTAATAACATATCTTCGTATGAATCTAATATGTTATCAAATTCTTTAAAATAATTTGTAGGTTTTATAACTTTTAAGTTTTCTAAAGTAATATTCGAATTAATATTTTCTAATAAAGAAAGTTGTTTTTTTATTTTTTTTAATAATTTTGTAAAAGCAAAGATAGATATAATTATACAAATGGATAATCCAGATAAAAAGATATAAATCATGTCAAAGAAGAAATTTTTTTCTTCGCTTAAATTTTTTACAAGAATAACAGTATAGACTTCTCCATCTTTATTAATCAGTTCATTTTTTAAAACCATATAATCATACCAATGAACATTTTTTACCTTATCTTCAACAGCAGAATCTAAAAGAAATTGCTTTTTATTTTCTGTATAAGTTAAATCCTTATATTTTATTGTTATTTCTAAATCATCAAGAGCAGGATTTTCTACTCTAAAAAGTTGGTTGACTAAATCACCTGTAAAAATTTCCATAGATTTTGAATTAACTTCTTCTAAGATTTCATATTTTAAAAATCCCATAGCATTTCTTAAGTATTGTTTAGATGAATTAATTAAATATTTTCCAGTAATAGATAGTGATAAAAGTAGAACAATAGTAAATAGACAAATCAATTGAAAATAACTTTTCTTTAAAGTACCTGAAAGGGTTCTCAAATTAATCCTCCTTTTTTAATGAATAACCAAATCCACGAATAGTTTTAATGTATTTACTATCAGGATCAAGTTTTTTTCTAAGAGCTTTAATATACATATCAATAATTTTTCCATCTCCAAAATAATCATATCCCCAAACATTTTCTAAGATATTTTCTCTGCTTAAAACTAAATTTTTATTAATCATTAAGTAGTGAAGTAAATTGTATTCTGTTTTAGTTAAAGTTATTAAAGTTTCATCTAAAAGAACCTCTTTTGTATTTAAGTTAAGAGATATATTTTCGAATTTTAAAATTTTTTTATCTGTAAAAGATTGTTTATTTCTAAAGATAACTCTCATTCTAGCTAGAAGCTCTCCAATGACAAATGGTTTAGTAATATAATCATCTGCCCCTAAATCTAAAAGAGTTATTTTGCTAAAAATTTCATCTTTAGCAGTTAATACTATAATTGGTATATTAGATTCATTTCTAATAGTTTTACAAACATCTTCACCACTCATATGAGGAAGCATTAAATCAAGAAGAATAAGAGCGTAGTTATTTTCTCTAAATAGTTTTAAACCATCACTTCCATCCACGGCTAAATCAATGTTATATCCTTCATGAACTAATTCTAATTCTAAATATCTTCTAATTTTAGGGTCATCTTCAATAATAAGTATATTCTTTTTTAACATAGCTTCCCTCCATTTAAATTAATTGTTATATGTATTATAAAACAAAAAAGTAAAAAAATGGTAAAAATTTATTTGAAAAACTTGTATATTGAATAATTGTGAGGTATATATTATAGCAGTATTTGTTTTATTTTAAAAAATTTACTAAAAATTTACTTTTAAACTTTATAATTAAAAAAAACAAAAGGAGGCAGCAATGGAGATATCAGCAGTAATACCAGTTTACAATGAAAAAGATAACATTATTCCTATGGCAGAAAGAATTGAGGCAGCTTTTAAAAAAGGATTTAAAGAGTATGAAATTATTTTTATAAATGATGGAAGTACTGATGGAAGTTATGAGCTCTTAAATAAATTAAGAGAAGAAAATAAAAATGTAAAAGTTTATCATTTTACAAAAAATAATGGTCAAAGTGCGGCAATAGATACTGGATTTCAAAAATCTCAAGGAAGTTTAGTTTTAATGATGGATGGAGATTTACAGACTGATCCTGAGGATGTTTATAAACTTTTAGAGCATATTCCAGAGTATGATGTAGTTAATGGAAGAAGGGCGACTAGAGAGGATGGTTTTAAAAGAAAGTTAGCATCAAAAATTGGAAATGGATTTAGAAATTTTGTAACAGGTGATAATATTCAAGATACAGGGTGTCCATTAAAACTATTTAAAAAAGAAGTTGTTAAATCATATAAATTATTTAATGGAATGCATAGATTTTTACCAACTTTGGCAAAGTATATGGGTTATAAAGTTATAGAGGTACCAGTAAGGCATTATGATAGATTGCATGGAGAGTCAAAATATAAAGTTTTTGGAAGAGGCTTTAAAGCTTTTAAAGATGTTTTTGCAGTAAGATGGATGAAAAATAGAATGCTAAACTGGAAAATAGAGGAATAGTTATGATGAGTGTAGAAAATTGGAATATTTTTTTAATTATAGGTTTTATTGGACAAGGACTTTTTTCAATGAGATTTATTATTCAGTGGTTGGCTAGTGAGAAAGCTAAAAAGAGCGTTATCCCTTTTTCATTTTGGATATTTAGTTTATCAGGTAGTATTTTTTTATTAATTTATGCAATATATAAAAAAGACCCTGTATTTATATTAGGGCAGGCACCAAATGTACTTATTTATTCAAGAAATATATATTTAATAAAAAAAAATAGAGGAGTTGAAAGATAAATGAAAATTATTGTAACAGGAGCAGCTGGATTTATAGGATCACATTTAGTAGAGAAATTGTTAAGTTTAGGACATAGCGTAATTGGAATAGATAATTTTCATAATTTTTACTCAGAAGATATAAAAATAAAGAATGTTTTAGAAAGTTTAAATAAAATTGAATATCTTGTAGAGATTTTATCAAGAGACACAAAAGAAGAAAAAATAGAGATGCTAGTAAAAAAAGTAGATACAAACAACTATTCTTTAGAGTACTGTGATTTAAAAAATATTGAAAGTTTAGACAAGATATTTAATGAAAATAAAATAGATATGGTTGTAAATTTAGCAGGATTAGCTGGAGTTAGACCATCTTTAGAAAATCCTTTAGAATATGAAAAGGTAAATGTAGGTGGGTATTTAAATCTATTGGAGTGTTGTAAAAAATATGGGGTTAAAAAATTTATACAAGCTTCTTCTAGTTCAGTTTATGGTAATAATAAAGTAGTTCCTTTTAAAGAAACAGATGTAGTTGATTTTGCAATATCTCCATATGCTGCAACAAAAAAATCTTGTGAAGTATTTGGACATGTTTATTTTAACCTATACAATATAGATACATTACAATTTAGATTTTTCACAGTTTATGGGCCAAGACAGAGACCTGACTTAGCTATTCATAAGTTTGTTGATAAAATTTTAAAAAATGAGGGTATTCCATTCTTTGGAGATGGAGAAACATATAGAGATTATACTTATATTGATGATATAATCGATGGTGTTATAAAAGGGATAAAGTATTTAGAGAAGCATGAAAATGTTTATGAAGTTATTAATTTAGGAGAATCAGATGCAATTTCTTTAAATAAAATGGTACAAACAATTGAAAAATATTTGGGTAAAGAGGCAGTAATAGAGAGACTACCAATGCAACCTGGAGATGTAAAAAGAACCTATGCAAGTATAGATAAAGCTAAAGAACTTTTAGGATATAAGCCAACTACAAAATTTGATGATGGAATTGACAAATTTGTAAAGTGGTATTTAGGAGGAAAGTAGAATGAAAATAACTGTAATAGGAACAGGATATGTTGGACTTGTACAAGGTGTAATTTTAAGTGAATTTGGTCATAAAGTTATATGTTTAGATATAGATGAGAAAAAAATTGAAAATCTAAAAAATGGGATACTTCCAATATATGAACCAGGATTAAAAGAGATTTTAGATAGAAATGTTTTAGAAGGAAGATTAAAATTTACAACGAATAAAGAATATGCACTAGGAGATGCAGAGGTAATCTTTATAGCTGTTGGAACGCCTCCTGGAGATGATGGATCAGCGGATTTAACTTATGTTTTACAGTGCGCAAAGGATATTGGTCAAAATATTAGTAAGTATGCAATAGTTGTTAATAAATCAACTGTACCAGTTGGAACAGGAGATCTTGTAGAGGAAACTATTGAAAATGAATTAATGGGAAGAAAAATAAATGTAGAGTTTGATGTAGTTTCAAACCCTGAGTTTTTAAGAGAAGGAAAAGCGGTAAATGATTGCTTAAGACCTGATAGAGTTGTTATAGGAACTGAAAGTAAAAAGGCTTTGGGAATAATGAAAAAAATATATGATGTTTTATATATTAATAAAACTCCTTTTGTTTTTACAAATAGGAGAACATCAGAAATGATAAAGTATGCATCAAATGCATTTTTAGCTGTGAAAATATCTTTTATAAATGAGATGGCATTATTGGCTGAGAAAGTTGGAGCAAATACTCAAGAAATAGCTCAAGCTATGGGAATGGATGGTAGAATATCTCCAAAGTTTTTACATTGTGGACCTGGATATGGTGGATCATGTTTTCCAAAAGATACAAGAGCAATTGTTGAAATAGGAAAAGAATATGATGAAGATATGAGTGTTGTTTCAGCAGCAATATCTGCAA
Organism: Cetobacterium somerae ATCC BAA-474; assembly: GCF_000479045.1. Lineage (NCBI taxonomy): Bacteria > Fusobacteriati > Fusobacteriota > Fusobacteriia > Fusobacteriales > Fusobacteriaceae > Cetobacterium > Cetobacterium somerae. The sequence goes on along the minus strand of NZ_KI518203.1, from coordinate 48,673 downwards.
ATGAGAAACAAAAGAAAAAAATAATAGATAAGATAATTAAAGAGATGAATGGTGTAGAGAATAAGATTATTTGTATATTAGGATTATCTTTCAAGCCAGATACAGATGATGTTAGAGATGCTCCAAGTTTAGATATAATAAAGGGTTTAATAGAAAATGGTGCAAAAATAAAAGCGTATTGTCCTAAAGGTATAGAGGAAACAAAATGGAGATTAGAAAAATATAAAGATAAGATACAGTATTGCAAAGATGAAGATGAAGCTAGTGAAAAATCAGATGCTGTAGTTTTAGTAACTGAATGGAATCAATTTAGAGGAATTAATTTAGAAGAATTAAAAGAGAGAATGAAAGGTGAGTTTTATTTTGATCTTAGAAATGTTCATATTAAAAACTGTAAGGTAAGATCTTTATTTAAATACTATCCAGTAGGGCAAAGATAAAAATTAAGGAGAGGGTATGAGATTTAAAGATGATACATATAAAGAGAGATACAAACTATTTTTCATAGGTTATTTTGCTTTAATTATAGGGATAACTTTTTTAAGATTTCCAGATCTTAGAAATGAATTAAAATACTTTGTAATAACAGAACAAATGGTAGAAACTAAAAATTTTATAATTCTTAAGTATTTTACAGAGCTTTACCCAGATAAACCTCCAATTTATTTTTGGATATTAGGTTTAGTTAGATATGTAACCAGAGAGAATTTTTATCCAATTTCTCTAATTATAGCAAATATTATTCCTGCAGGAATAACTGCTTTTTTAGGTTTTAAATTGTCTAAATTATACTGGAATGAAAAAATGGCATATATATCAACTGCTATTTTTATAACATTGCCATATATATTTGGAGTATCACTAGTATTGAGAATGGATACTTTAATGACAACATTTATAATGGGAAGTATTTATCTTTTTTTCTCATCTTATTCAGATAAAAAAGAGATATCATTAAATAAGAGTATTTATTTTTATAGCTGCATAGCTTTGGGCGTTTTAGTAAAAGGAGGAGCTGCTTTTATTATTCCTGTGTTAACTATATTATTCTATTTATATTTAGATAATAATTTAAGTTATCTAAAAAAAATGAGATTATTATTAGGATTAGGAATAATAGTAACTATTTTAGGAATTTGGTTTCTAATGATGTTAAGTTTTCCAGAGGGCAAAAGTTATATAGGATTAATATTAGGGCAAGAAACTTTAGGAAGAGTTGTTAAAGCAAAAACACATACTAGACCTATATACTACTATTTAAAACTTCTACCATTAACAACTTTACCACTAGCTCCATTTTTTATAGTAGGACTTTATAAAAGCTTAAGAAATTTAAAAAATAGAAAAAAATGGAAAAAGATTGATAAAATTGCATTTAGTTTATTTGTTCCAAATTTAGTATTTTTTAGTTTGATAAGTGGTAAATTAGATATTTATTTACTACCTCTTTACTATGGTATAGTTATAGTTTCATTGAGAGTTATTGAAAGAATTTGGAGTGGATCAAAAGAAAAAGTTTATAGAATTTTATTATATATTAATTGTACGATATTAATTATTTGTGCTGGACTATTGCCATACTATAATAAAAATTTTACAATAAAAGAAAGTATAGAGATTTTAAAAGAAAACAGTGAAAAGGTTTATAGTTATAGATTTGAAGATGCTAAAAATATTTCCAATGAAATAAATAAAAATTCAATAGAAAATATACCTTTAGAGGATTTAAGTAAAATGAACGAAGGTGAATTACTTTTAGTTAAAAAGAAATATAAAAAAGATATTTCAGATAGAAGTTTAGAGGAACTTTATTCAAATAAAGAGTATACTATTTTAATTAAAAAGTAATAGGAATAAAAATAAGGTCGTAGAAATACGACCTTAGATTTTTTTTACAAATTCAGATTTAAGTTTCATAGCTCCAATACCATCAATTCTACAATCGATGTTATGATCTCCTTCAACTAATCTTATGTTTTTTACTTTTGTTCCAATTTTAACAACAGAAGAACTTCCTTTGATTTTTAAATCTTTAATAACAGTGATTGTATCACCGTCAGCTAAAAGAGTTCCATTAGCATCCTTTACAATAAGAGAGTCGTCTGAGTCATCCTCAGTAGCTTCCATTGACCATTCATAAGCACACTCTGGGCAAACAAATAGATTTCCATCCTCGTAAGTGTACTCTGAATTACACTTAGGACAATTTGGTAATTTTGTCATAATATTTTTCTCCATTCTATAAATAATTACTTATATTATAAAACAAATTTGAAAAAAATTCAAGAAAACAAAATTTTATTGATACTATTTAACTTTTAATCCTTATATAAAGGGAATTTTTTACAAAGAATTTTAATATCTTCAATAATATTTTTAAGAATTTCATCATTATCACTATTTTGTAAAGCTGTAACAATTAAATTTCCAATTAAAATCATCTCATTCTCTTTCATACCTCTTGTTGTTAAAGCAGGAGTACCAAGTCTGATTCCACTTGTAACAAAAGGACTTTTAGTATCATAAGGAATTCCATTTTTATTAACCGTTATATTTACTTTTTCTAATATTTTTTCAGCATCTTTTCCAGTTATATCTAAATTTGTAAGATCAACAAGAATAAGATGGTTATCAGTACCTCCACTGACAACTCTAACTCCGTTTTGAGTTAATGTGTCTGCTAAAACTTTAGCATTTTTTATAACTTGTTCTTGATATTTTTTAAATTCTGGTGAAAGAGCTTCTTTAAAGGCTACAGCTTTACCTGCTATAATATGCATTAAAGGTCCACCTTGAATACCAGGAAATATAATCTTATCGATTTTTTTAGCAATCTCTTCATCATTTGTTAAAATAAGCCCGCCTCTTGGTCCTCTAAGAGTCTTATGTGTTGTGCTAGTAGTAATATGAGCATATGGAATCGGAGATGGATGTAATCCAGTTGCAACAAGTCCAGCAATATGAGCCATATCGACAACTAAGTAAGCACCAACTTCATCAGCTATTTCTCTAAATTTTTTAAAGTCAATAGTTCTAGGATAAGCGCTTGCTCCAGCGATAATAAGTTTAGGTTGATTTTCTAAAGCTAATTTTCTAATTTCATCATAGTCAATTCTTTCATCATCTTTTTTTACACTGTATGATATAACTTTATAATCATTTCCAGAAAAATTAACATTTTTACCATGAGTTAAATGTCCACCGTGATCTAGTCTCATTCCTAAAATACAGTCACCTAAATCTATCAAACTTCTATAAGCTGCCATATTAGCTTGAGAACCAGAGTGTGCTTGAACATTAGCAAATTTTGCGCCAAAAAGTTCTTTTGCTCTTTCAATAGCTAAAGTTTCAACTATATCTACAAACTCACACCCTCCATAATAACGTTTATTGGGATACCCTTCGGCATATTTATTTGTCATAGCTGAACCAACAGCTTCCATTACACTTTTTGAAACAAAATTTTCCGAGGCAATAAGTTCTAAACCATTTTCTTGTCTATCTAACTCTTTTTCAATAGCATTGTAAACATCAATATCTGTATCTTTTAAAAATTTTAACATTAAACTACCTCCTGCAAATTATGTGATGTTTTAATTATATACTATTAATGTGTAGAATTCCATATATAAAATCAATAAAATAAAAAAACTTTGATTTTAGATTCAAATATGCTAAAATTATTTCGTGAAATATTTATTTAAAGCTTATATATATTTGGAATATGGCCAAAAGTTTCTACACCAAACCTTAAATTTGGTACTATAAGTAAAAGTAAATTGGGAGTCAGTTAACCCAGGAAGCTTTTGCTTGCTGGGATTTTTTTTATTTGGGAGGATTATTTAATGAAAAATTATTTAAAAGGTGCATTATTATTAGGAAGTTTATTTATAGTTGGGTGTAGTTCTTTAGTTGAGAAAAAAGAACAAGCTAATATAATAATAAAAAATGGAACTCTTTTAACAATGAATGAAAAAAGAGAGATTATAGAAAATGGAGTTATAGTTATAAAAAATAATAAAATAATTTCTGTAGGAAATGAAGATTTATTAAAAAAATATAGTGCTACTAAGATTATAGATGCAGAAGATGGAATTATAATGCCTGGAATGATAAATACTCATACTCATGTATCAATGACAGTATTTAGATCTTTAGCAGACGATGTTCCTGATAGACTAAATAGATATATTTTTCCTTTAGAAAATCAAATGGTAAGCCCAGAGATGTCATATATAGGAGCAAAGCATGGGGCTATGGAGATGGCTTTAGGTGGAGTAACTACGATGGTAGATATGTATTTATTTGAAGAGAGTGCTGCTCAAGCTGTTAAAGAGGTTGGATTAAGAGGAATTATGACACAAAATATAATTAAATATCCAACAGCAGATGGAAAAGAAAAAGGAGAAACATTAAATAGAGCTGTTGCTTTTGTAGAAAAATATAAAAATGATGAATTAATAACTCCAGGGTTCGGACCTCATGGACCTCATACAGTAACAAAAGAGGAGTTATTAAAAATCAAAGAACTTTCAAAAAAATATAACGTGCCTGTTTCAATGCACGTAGCAGAAACTGATGGAGAGTTTGATAGAATCAAAAAAGAATATAAAATGACACCTGTTGAGTACTTAGATTCAGTTGGTTTATTAAACGAAAGATTTATTGCAGCTCATAATATCTTTATAACAGATAGTGATATAGAACTAATGAAAAAAAGAGATGTTGGGATAGCTCATAATATGGTTGCTAATATTAAATCAGCAAAAGGAATTTCACCAGCTTTAAAAATGCATGATAAAGGGATGAGAGTAGGTCTAGGAACAGATGGTCCTATGAGTGGAAACACTTTAGATATAATTGGTCAAATGGGGTATGTTGCTAAGTTACACAAACTAGATACAAAAGATAGATCAGCATTACCGCCAAAAAAGGCTGTTGAAATGGCAACGATAGGTGGAGCAAGAGCTATACATAGAGAAAATGAATTGGGAAGTTTAGAAGTTGGTAAATTAGCTGATATAGTAATAGTGGAAACAAAGTCAGTAAACATGAATCCAATATATGATCCATATTCAGCTTTAGTTTATTCAGCTAATGCTAGCAATGTAGATACTGTTATAGTAAATGGAAAGCTAATAGTAGAAGATAAGCAAATTAAAACTGTAGACTCTAAAAAAGTAATAAAAGATATAACTGATTTTAAGGAAAAAGTTCAAAAAGTTGCAGAAACTCTATAAAATTAGTCAAAATTATGATATAATATACCCTGTTTTTAAAAAGTTATTAAACTATTTAAATATACAGGGAGGAAACTAATCAGAGTATGCTAGAAAAATTTGTAATTATAATTACGTTATTGTATTCTACAGTCACTTTTGGATATGAGGATACAAAAATTAGAGAGATTATAATAAGTGAAGTGTTGTCTCACGAGGGGGATAAACTTGTAAAAACACAAAAGGAACTTTCTAAATATGGAATAAGAAATTTTTTATTAATTGAGTACAATAAAAAATTTAATAAAGATTATGAAATAAAATCTCTTACAGAGGAGCAAGCTAGAGAAATAGCCGAGCATCTTTTAACAGAGTATCGATTGAATGAGGTTAAGCACTCGTATTCACAAATGATGATATTTGATATATTTTTTAATGGTGGATATAATGCAGGAGCTGTTATAACTCAAAGAGCTTTAAAAAGATATAAACCTTCAGAAAACATAGTTGTAGATGGAGTTTTAGGAAGTAAAACAATAGCTGTTATAAATTCAGTTCAAGATCATGAAAAGTTTATAGATCTTATAACAGAAGAAAGAATAAATTATTATAAAAGTTTAACTAGTTGGGAGCTATATGGAAAGGGTTGGGAGAAAAGAATTCTGTCTTATAGAACTAAGTTAAAAGAGATGGCTATGGTTGACATTAATAATAGAATATAGTATATTGTGTTTAAAAGAATAAAAAAAGTTTACTAGGGGAGCCAAAAGGCTGAGAAGTTAAAAAACTGACCCTTCGAACCTGATCTAGTTAATTCTAGCGTAGGGAAGTAGCAAAATACAATATTTTTTAGTTAAGAATACAACTATAATTTATAATTTGGCTATCCCTATTTTAGGGATAGCTTTTTTTATGCAAAAATTCTAGGAGGTAAAAAATGAAAAAAGTTTTAACTATAGCAGGATCTGATTCGTGTGGTGGTGCAGGAATTCAGGCAGATTTAAAAGCTATGAGTGCTCAAGGTGTATATGGAATGAGTGTCATAACTGCAATTACAGCACAAAATAGTATGGGAGTTTTTGCAGTTCAAGAGGTGGACTTGAATATTATAAAAAAACAGATAGAAGTTTTATATGAAGATATAGAGATAAGTTCAGTTAAAATAGGAATGTTATCTAGTAGTGAAATTATAAAAGTTGTTTATGAAACTTTAAAAAATGTCAATGGAAAAAATATAGTTATAGATCCAGTTATGGTTTCTAAAAGTGGTTACTATCTTTTAAAAGAGGAAGCAATAGAAGCATTAAAAGAATTTTTAAAAATTGGAACTCTAGTAACACCAAATATTCCAGAAGCAGAAATTTTAGCAAATATGAAAATAGAGTCTGAAGAAGAGATGATTTTAGCGGCTAAAAAAATAAAAAAATTAGGTGCTAAAAATGTTTTGATAAAAGGTGGACATAGAGAGGATAATTGTACAGATATACTTTTAACAGAAGAGAATGAGATTGTTAAACTTTTGGGTGAGAGGTTTGAAACAAAAAATACCCATGGTACAGGGTGTACATTATCTTCAACGATAGCTTCTTATATAGGAAAAGGTTATTCTATCGAGGAATCAGTAAAAATAGGAAAAAGATACATAACAGATGCAATAAAAAACTCTTTTTCTATAGGAGAGGGAGTAGGACCAGTAGGACATTTTGTAGATATTTATAAAAAGGCTGGTGTTGATTTTGAATAAGAATATCATGAAAGAGGAGTTAGTTGATGAGGTTGTATTAGCTTTAAAAAATATTAAGGAGAAAACACCATTGGTTTATCATTTAACTAATACAGTAACTATAAATGATTGTGCTAATATAACCTTAGCTATTGGAGGTTCACCATTAATGTCGTTTTGCATAGAAGAGATTGAAGAAATAATTGAATTTTCATCAAGTGTAGTTTTAAATATAGGAACTATGGATAAAAGTATGGAGACAATGGCAGTGGAAGTTGGAAAAATTGCTAATAAGTTAAAAAAACCAATTATTTTAGACCCGGTGGGAGTAGGAGCCACAAAGGCCAGAAAAAATCTTGTAAATGCATTATTAAAAGAGATAAAATTTACAGTAATAAAAGGGAATATGGCTGAAATAAAGTCAATTTTAAATATAGACTCTTTGAGTAGGGGAGTAGATTCTTTAGAAAAGGATGACAGTGGAGAAAAGTTAGTAAAGCTTGCAGCTAAAAAATTTAATTCAGTTATAGCTATAACTGGAGAAATTGATTATATTGGAAATCAAGAAATAGTTTTTAAAGTAATGAATGGTCATAAAAAAATGGAGCTGGTTACAGGAACAGGATGTATGATTTCATCTTTAATAGGAGCATTTTTAGGTGGAAAAAATAACTCATTAGTTAGTGCAGTAGGTGGAGTATTATCAATGGGAATAGCTGGAGAATTAGCAGAAAAAAACTTTATAGGGACAGGAAGTTTAAAAGTTAACATAATGGATAATATATCTAATCTAACTGAGGAGATAATAAGAAAAAATGAAAAAATATCCTCTACTAGTTAGTAGAGGATTCATACTTTTTATATAAATAAAGTGGTAAACCTGTTAAGTATATAAGAAGTGTTTGAATAATATATTTTTCTCCAGCAGCATACACCATCCAAAAACAATAAAATATAGCTAAAATTCCATATAAAATATAGATTTTTTCATTTTTAAATGATGAAATTTTTAATAAAAACAAGATAGAAAAAATATAAGGTAAAAGCATTAGTGCAGCAGCAGAATTTGTAATTATAAGATATACATTACTTGAAAAAAGAGACACCATAAAAGCAAGCTGCTTAATGAAAGCATTGAAAATTATAGCATTACTAGCAGCACCATTAACATTTAAATTTTTTAAAAAACTTGGAAATAGGTTATCCATAGATATATTATATGGAATTTCGGCAGCTATAATAGTCCATGTAATCCAAGCTCCAAATATAGAAATTAAAACAGAAATATTAATAAAAATTGCACCCCATTTACCAATAATAGCCTCTAAAATATAGGCTAAAGCAGGATCTTTTAAATTTTGGAGCTTCTCTGCAGGAAGTATTCCATAGCTAAGCACAACTATAAAAATATATAAAAAAAGTGCTATAAAGTAACCAATAAAAGTAGCTTGACTAACATCGTTTTTATTTTTTGCTCTTCCCGAGATGACAACTGCTCCTTCAACGCCAATTAAAGCCCATAAGGTTTGAAGCATACACCCTTTAATCTGTACAAAAATATCACCCTTATAGTTTAAAGTTCCCCAAAAATCAAAAGAAAATATCTTATATTTAAAAAAAATAAACATAAAGCAAATAGACATAATAATTGCTGAAACTTTACCAAAAGTAGCTAAAAAATTGAAAAAATTATAAGTTTTAATTCCTTTCATAATAATATATGAAATTAGCCAAAGAAGAGATGTGCCTAAAATAAATCCTTGTGGTGTTTTTACCCCTACAATAGATGGAAAAAAATAACTTAATGTTTGTACTATAAGAACAGGATAACTAGCATTACTAACAACGCAAGCCAACCAATATCCCCAAGCGGAAAAAAATCCAGCCAAAGGTCCAAAGCCAATACGAGCATATTCATATATTCCATTGTTTAAATCCGGTTTTTTTAAAAGAAGTCTTTGGTAGATTTTTATTATAAAAAATACGCCTAAAGCAGATATTGTCCAACCAATTAAAGCGGCTCCAATAGAAGAGGTTTTTGCAATCTCTTTTGAGATATTAAAAATTCCACCACCAATAACAGAGCCAATTACAACACCGATAAGTCCAAATAAACCAAACTCTTTTTTCTCAGCCATAAATATCACCTATTCTTTAATCTTTAATGTAAATATTGAGTATTTATTAAAAAAATATAGAGAGCAAAAATAAAGTAAAATAAAAGAAGATAAAAATCTACAGACAAAAAGAGCAATCATTATAGCAATTTGATATTTTATAGCAACAATAGGTAGAGATCCGCCTAAAATTTGACCGGTCATCATACCAGGAAGAGAAACTAATCCAACATTTGCCATAGTAGCAACAGAAGGTTTAAAAGCTAAAGTTATGGCATTTGCTATAAATGGTTTTAATGCTTCAAATTTAGTGGCTCCAAATGATAAAGAGAGAAGGTAACTTTCTTCGTTAAGTTTTAAATTATTTAAAAAGTCATTTATAGTTACAATCATTCCGTTTAGAGTATTTCCTAAAATCATACCAGAGATTGGTATTAAATATAGAGCATCAAGAGGATCTTTTAAATGTAATAAAAGTTCTGAAAATATAAACATATTAAGAATTAAAGGAATAATAGTAGATACAGCAACGATTATATAAAATTTACTATCTCTTATTTTAACGTCTCTTACAATTGTAAAAGTGCATGCAAAGGTCATAAGAGTTAAATATGCTAAATTAATCCATGAATTATTGAGTGTTAAAATATAATGTAGATAAACACCGACTAACATAAGTTGGATAAACATTCTAAGAATAGATTTTATAACATTAGAAATCATATTTATTTCAAGATAATTCATAATATAAAAGATAGGAATTAAAAAAATAGCAAAATAAAGTAGATTAGGTAAAAATATATCTTGTGCCATTAAAGAATCACCGTCCTAAAATTATTTAAAGATTCTGTTTTATCATGAGAAACTAAAATAACCGTTTTATTTGTATTTAAAATATAATTTATAACTTTTTCTTTCATATCTTGATCTAAAGAAGAGGTTATTTCATCCAAAATCCAAATTTTTCGATCTAATAAAATTATTATAACAAAAGCTAACCTTTGTTTTTCACCACCTGAAAGTTGATTTATATTTTTAGATAAAATATTAGAATCTAAATTAAATTCTTTTAAAGTTTGTATAAGAATACTCATGTCTAGTTTAGTTTTTAAGTTTTCTTTATAATTAAAAATAGTATGTATTAATTTTTCAACTTTTACATTTAAAAAAGGTGTGGATTGAGGCATATATCCAATTTTATTTCGAATAATATTAATAGTTTGTTCATTTAATTCTAAATTATCTACTAAGATACTTCCAGAATTAGGAGTACTAAAACCAAGTAAAAGTTTAAGTAATGTAGTTTTTCCTTTTCCAGAAACTCCAGAGATTAGTATTTTTTCTCCAGCATTTACAATTAAATTAAAGTTATTTAAAATAATTTTATCATTAAATTTTAGACTTATATTTTTAAAGTTAATCATATTCCCTCCATAAAACTTTATAGGGATTTTAACATATAAAGCAAGGAAAAACCATAAGAAATTTGTATATAAAACTAGGGAGAGTTTAAAAATAAGGAGGTTGTTTGTATGACGGGACGAGTATCAAATTAGAAGAGGTTAATAACTTTGAAAAAAAATTACTAAAACATGGAAAAATTTTAACATTAAAACCTAAAGAGGATATTATAAATAGCTTTTTTCTAGAAAAAGGTCACAATGTTGAACATTTAAAAGTAGATTCTAAGAGTAATGATGAAATTTATGAGGTTATAGCAAAAGAAAGTATTGTTAAAACTATGAGCGGTTTAAAAGATCGAGAACGATTTATAGGTATTTGGGCTTTAGATACTCTTTTACATTTGGATCGATTGGATTTATATTATGTTTTAAATAAATTTTATCAGGTTTTAGTTGAAAAAGGATTGCTTTATCTTTCTTTTAGATTTGGGGAAAAAGATTATTTTAAAGAGGGAAGATGGAATACTTGTTTCACGGAAAAAGAGTTAATGGATTTAGTTGGATTTACTGATTTTGATATTTTAGAAATGAGTAATCAAGATGATTATATTAATGTAATATTAAAAAAGTGAGATTTTTAATCTCACTTTTTTTATCGATTATACTTTTTCGTTAAAATAGATATTTTTTGAGAAAGATTGCTATCTAAAAAAGATTTATCAACTCTCCAAATCCAGTTGTTTCCTAGGGTAGACGGTGTATTCATTCTACTAGAATCATCTAAACCTAAAAAATCTTGCATAGGAGCTACAACAAGTTGTGAATTAGAGCTCCAAAGAGCCTCAATAAACTTCCAATTAATGGAATTATCTTGAATATTTTTATCTTTTAAAAAATTATCAAGATAATCATCACAAAATATTTTATCTTTTTTGTTTATAGTTTCATACCATCCAACGACAGTTTGGTTGTCATGAGTACCAGTATAAGCAATACTTTTTTTAGGATATTTATGTGGTAGATAATCACTTTCTTCCCTTGAGTCAAAAGCAAATTCTAATATCTTCATTCCGGGAAAACCTGAATCTTTTAAAAGTTTATAAACTTTAGGAGTTAAAAATCCTAAATCTTCCGCTATAATATCTAAATTACCTAAAGAATTTTTAATAGCATTAAATAATTTCATTCCAGGCCCTTTTTCCCACTTTCCAAATCTAGCAGTTTTTGCTTTAGCAGGAATTGACCAAAAAGATTCAAAACCTCTGAAGTGATCTATTCTAACTGTATCGTAGAGTTTAAAACAACTTTTGATTCTTTTAATCCACCATTTAAAATTATTTTTTTCAATATATTTCCAATTATATAATACATTTCCCCAAAATTGCCCATCAGCACTAAAAGCATCTGGAGGGCATCCAGCAACTTTTGTAGGTTGTAACTTTTTATCAAAGCAAAACATATTAGGATTTTCCCAAGTGTCAGCACTATCAGTAGCTATAAAAATAGGAATATCTCCAATAATTTTTATTCCTTTATTATTAGCATATGATTTTAATTCATTCCATTGCTTGTCAAATAGATATTGTAAAAAAATATGGAAGTTAATTTCATCTTGAAGCTCAAGTTTAGCTTTTTTTAAAGTTTTCTTATCTCTAAATTTATAATCTCTAGGCCATTCTAACCAGGATTTATCGTTGAATTTATCTTTAATAGCCATGTAAAGGGCATAGTTCTCAAGCCACCAAATATTTTTATTTTTAAAATTATTTAAAGTGTATAATAAATTTTTATTTTTAAAGTTTAAGAAGGCTTTTTTTAAAACTTTATATCGATCTATATATAATTTATCATATTGTATATTTGATATAGTATTTAATTCAGATAAGGATTTAAGATCCTCTTTAGTTAAGATATCTAATTCTATTAAAGAATTTAAGTCTATAAAATATGGATTACCTGCAAAAGCAGAGAAAGATTGATAAGGAGAATCACCGTAGCCAGTTATTCCCATTGGAAGAATTTGCCAATATTTTTGATGACTTTTTTCTAAAAAATCAACAAACTCATAGGCACATTTTCCAAAATCACCAATTCCATAGTCGCCAGGTAGTGATGTTATATGTAAAAGAATACCGCTTGATCTATCTTTCATGAAAATACCTCACTTTTAATTTATTGTAAATGAGGCACCAACGGGAGGAAGGTGCCTCAAAAGGGAATTATTATATAAAATATATTATATTAGAACCAAACTTCTGCTTGAACTCCAACATTTACTCCATTTTTTCCACTGTAAGAGTTTAAATCAGATTGGAAAGCTTTTTGATAGTCATTATCCCATCCAGCCCAAGTAACAAATGTTCTAATTTCAGGTCTAGCCCAGAAGTCATTTGAATTTAACTTAAATGTTGGTGCAAATGTAAGCTTATAAAGGTTTCCATCTACATCATTACCGTTATCTTTTTCTTCTGTCACATAGTAGTAACCAGCTTCAAATTGAAGTTCAAAGTTTTCATTGATTTTATAAACTGGTCTAGCAACAACGCTAACCCAAGTTGATTTAAGACCATCAACATCAACCGAATAAGAGTCTCCTTGAGGATCTAAAAGAGTTGCATTGTAATTAAATTTACTATTTTTATTATGTTGAGCAACAACTGTTGTAAATAAATCCCACTTTTCATTAATAGGTAAAACTCCAAAAGTACCAAGTCTAGCAGATAGTGCATCATCTAAATTTTTCTCTGCTCCTCTACCAGCGGTTCCTAAACCATCTCCTGCATTAAGTCCATAACCAACTTGTGCAAAAATTTTCGAGAAACCTTTACCACTCCAGTAATATCCAGGTGTATTATAGAATATTCCCAGTTGTAATCCGTAATCAGCGGCACTATATGTATTATAATCTCCATTTTGGTTATTTATAGTTCTATTTTCATTATCTTTAGAAAAAGCAGCTCCTAAGTCGAACTCCCAAGATCCAATATCATATCTAGCAAGTAAATTTACAACATTTAAACCATCCTCTTTTGAAGAATTAGTAACAGGACCAACAGAATCATAACTATCGTAATCTCTAGCTATAACTCCTAAATCTAACATTCCATCTCCAATTTTTATATTATCTATTCCAGCTCCAGTTCCTGAATAATCAGTAAAATAGAAATCTGTTATATGAATATCTCTTCTATTATAGAATCTTTTACCAGCCCAGATTACAGATTCCTTGAAAGCTCCTGAAAATACTGGAAGATTTCCCATTTCAGCATAAGCTTGTCTAAGAGCTACATTTTCATTCCAATCGTTATAATCATCAGTTCCTTTAGCAAACATGATATGCCATTTAGACCAAGAACCATTGTCTAGGTAGAAATTTTTAACTAATTCAGCTTCAATATAAGTATCGCTTTCATTACCAAGTCTTCCAACTCCATTTTTATTAAATACTTTTCCTTTTTTTAAATCATTATTTGCATTTAAAAGAAGTCCAGATCTACCATATCCATGAAATTCAAAACTTGGATGCTCTTGATTATACTCTAATTTAGCAATTCTATCCTCTAAAGCAGATACATCATAAGAAGCTGTAACAACTTCAGGAGTTTGAACTACCTCTTTGGCAAAAGTTTTTTCTCCAACTGTTCCAGCAAGGATGATACAAGATAAAAGTGTAAGAATTTTGTTAATTTTCATAAATTTGACTCCCCCTGTATTTTATTTTTTTGTTTGTTGTAAAACTGATACAACATTTCATACCAATATATTTATAACATTTTTTTTAATTTGTCAATAATAAAACTAAAATTTCTTAAAAAAAACATAAAAATAAAAAAAAGTACATATTTTTTTAAAAAAACTATTGACTATTGTTAAAAAATGAGGTAATAATATTGTTGTATTTAAAGTACAACAAAAATCAAGGAGGGGTAAAATGAGAAACATTTTAAAAAAACCGCTATTAGTTTTAGCAGCAGGAACATTATTTTCAACAATAGCTTTAGGTAAAGCCACTGAAATAACTTTATGGGAACAGATGGAACCAGCAGTAAGACCTACTTACATAAAAATAGTTGATGAATTTATGAAAAAGAATCCAGATGTTAAGGTAAATGTAGTTCATTATTCCAATGAAGATTTAAGAACTCAGTTTCAAAATGCATCTTTAGCAGGTCAGGGTCCAGATATAGTTTATGGTCCAAATGATAATATAGGAATTTTTATGGTTTCAGATTTAATCAAGCCAATTGATAAAGTTGTATCTAAGGATTTAATTCAAAAATTTAATGAAGGAGCTTTAAAAAGTGGTATGTATGATAATCAATTATATCTACTACCAGAATTCTTAGGAAATCAAATAGCTCTTTTATACAATAAAGATATGGTAGCTAATGCACCAAAAAATTGGGAAGAGTTTTTAAAAATAGCACAGGCAAATAGAGCTGTAGACGCAAAGGACAAAGCTAATTCTAAATATGGATTCCTATATAATGAAAAAGAACCATTTTGGTTTGTAGGATTCTATAATGGATTTGGAGGAGAAATTTTTGATAGCAAAAATAATCCTAATCTAGATAACCAAGCTATGGTAGATGCTTTAACTTTTGTAAGAGATATTAGAGCAAAGTATGACTTAGGAGAAGCAGGAATGGATTACGATATTGCTTCTCAACTGTTTAAACAAAAGAAAGCTGCTATGATATTAAATGGAGCATGGTCTTGGAAAGAATACGAGGATGCTGGAATAAACTTGGGAGTAGCTCCTATGCCAATTCCTTCAAAAAATGGTTATGCATTATTTACAAATGCATCTAAAGGATATTCATTATCAGAAAATACATCAGATAAGAAAACAGAGGCTTTAAATAAGTTCTTTGATTATATTTTCTCTCCAGAGATAAATGCAGAAATTTCTTTAAATCAATCACAAGCTCCAGGAATAGAGGCAGCTAGAGAATTGCCACAAGTTAAAAACGATAAATTAATGCAAGATTCAATTGAAACAATTAAATATACTGTTCCTATGCCAGTTGTGCCAGAAATGAGAGCTATCTGGGATGCTATGAGACCGAACTTAGAAGCTGTTTTAAATGGAAAAATGACTCCAGAAGATGCAGCTAAAAAGATGCAAAAAGATGCAGTAGACGGAATTAAAATTATTAAAGGTGAGTAATTAAATTGAGAGGTTGGATTTTATCCAACCTCTAAAATTAAAAGGAGACGATTATGAGTGGAAAAGGAAGACTAGTAGGTAAAAATACACCATATTTATTTATAGCACCAGCTTTTATAGTGATGGCAATAATGGTATTTTATCCTTTAGGCTATGGATTTTGGTTATCTTTAACAAATATGAGTTTAAGAACATTTAAAAATCCTGGTTTTGTAGGATTACAAAATTATATTAGAGTATTTCAAGATCCAGAAGTATTAGCAACTTTTATTAGAACTATAATTTGGACTTTTGTAAACGTATTTTTTCATGTAACTATTGGATTATTTTTAGCAATATTACTGAATAGAAAACTACCAGGAAAATCTATTTTGAGAGTTTTTCTTATAATTCCTTGGGCAATGCCTCAATATATAGCAGCTCTTACTTGGAAAGGTATGTTTAATCAAAATTTTGGAGCTATAAATTTAATGCTAGGTTGGTTTGGAATACAAAATCTACCTTGGTTAAGTGATCCAAAGCTAACTTTTTATGCAGCAATAATAACAAATATTTGGTTGGGATTTCCATTTATGATGATGATAACATTAGGAGGATTACAATCAATTCCAGCGGAATTATATGAAGCAGCTGACATAGATGGTGCTAGTCCTTGGAGTAAATTTAAAGATATAACACTACCTCTATTAAAGCCAACTCTAACACCTGCAATTATATTAGGAACAATTTGGACGTTTAATATGTTAAATATCATAATCATTTTAGCTGGTGGATATGGAAACAAAGAAACACAGATATTAGTAACAGATGTTTATAGATTGGCATTTAATTTCTATAGATATGGATTTGCAGCAGCGTATTCAGTATTAATATTCCTATTTTTACTTGTATTCTCTGTAATATATGTAAGAAAGAGCAATATTTTTAAGGAGGAGTCAAGATGATTGAAAAGAACATTCATTTTGAGAAAAATGACAGTTGGAAGAAAATAATTGGAATTTACACAATATTAATAATCTTTTGTTTGATAACTTTATATCCCCTATTAAATGTTTTATCTGTAGCTTTAAGACCGGGAGACCAATTGTTTTCAACAAGTTTAAGAATAATACCTGAGGATGCTACTTTAGATAACTTCAGAAAAGCCATATTTGAAACGGATCTTTTAATTTGGTTAAAAAACTCTCTTATTATTTCAACATTAACAGCTATAATAGGAGTATTTATATCAATAACTGCAGGATATGCATTTTCTAGATTTTCATTTTGGGGAAGAAAAGTTGGTATGATGACATTTTTAGTAACACAGATGTTTCCAGCACCAATGTTATTGTTACCAATGTTCATAATATTAGTAAGATTGAAATTAATGAATAGCTTTTTAGGATTACTAATTCCTTATGTAGCAGTGTCTGTACCTTTTTCAGTTTGGATGTTAAAGGGATATTTTGATACAATACCTAAATCATTAGAAGAAAGTGCATATATTGATGGTTGCAAAGTTTGGCAAGTTATGTATAAAATAGTGTTGCCAGTTTCAACTCCAGCCCTTGCAATAACTGCTTTATTTTCTTTTATGACAGCATGGTCTGAGTTTGTAATAGCAAGAATAATTTTAACATCAGCAGAAAAGTTAACTCTACCAGTTGGACTAGTTAATCTTCAAGGTTCTTTTAGTGCAGAGTGGGGAACATATTCAGCAGCTGCACTAATAACAAGTGTACCAGTTGTAATACTGTTTATTAGTCTATCAAGATATCTTGTAGGTGGATTAACTGTTGGAGGAGTTAAAGAGTAGGAGGATATTTTGATAGAAAATGAAAAAATTTTAGAAAATTTAGAAAAAATTGGATTTGGAAGAAAAGAGGCTGAGGTATTTTTAGAACTTATAAAAAACCCAGGATCTAATGGATCTCAAATCGCAAAAGCTTTGGGTTACCCTAGAACAACAGTTTATCAAAACTTAGATATTTTACAAAAAAAAGGGTATATAAACTCATATTTAGATAAAGAGATAACTTTATATGAAGCAATTGATTTAAATGAGCTTTTTGAAAATTATAAAAAAGAGGTAAGCACAGCCACAAAATTTTTAAAAGATGAACTTAATAAAGTTGAAGTTAGTGGCAAACAAAAACAATTTTATAATTTAAACTCATTTGAAGATGTTAAAGATAGATTTAGAAATATCTTAAAAAGAGCTGAAAAAATTGTGTATATAAATACTAATTTAGATCTATTTGAATTTGAAAAAGACTTCAAAAGATTAAAAGAAAAGGGTGTTAGAGTTATACTATTTAGTTTTAATAAAATAGATTACGATAGTCTTGGAGTTGAAACATATATAAGAGATAGTTTTAATTTTAATATAACTAATTCAGAAAAAAGAATTATGGTAGCTGTTGATTTATTTGCAGCAATAATTGCTAGTAACTATGAAGGTGAATTTTGTGGAACATATTCTGAAAATAAACTTTTAATTAATATAGTTACTGAACATATAAAAAATGATATTCACTTAATGAAATTAGAAAATAGATTTGGGAAGGATATCAATAAAATAATAACATTAGATTTTTAAAAAGAGAGGGGAGTTAGATGAAAAATCTATTTTTTTTAGGAGCTTTATTATCGACAGTTGTAATAACAGGTTGTACACCAACAACACCAATAAAAGAAAATACTTCTATAGTAAAAGAACAAGGAGTTAAAATATATGGTGTGAAGGATACTACTTCAAGGGATTATCCATTAATATTAAAAAATAATGAGATATCAACAGACAAATTTTTTATGAATATTTCATTTAATAAAGATAGTATTGATGTTTCAATAAAAAATATATCTAAAGACGTTATTTTTATAAATTGGTCAGATACAAAATATATAGGATTTAACGGAAAAGAGCAAAGACTTTTTGATGTAAACGAAAAATCTAAAGGATTCTATACAAAAGCTTTAGACTTTGGTTTAAGACCAGGAGAATCTACATCAGCAAAATTAGTTCCTGTTGACAATTTAAAAGTTTTATTTGGAAGTTCAACAAGTTCTCAAGATATCTTTATTGATAAATCTTTATTTGAAGGAGAAAAATTAACAAGAGATTATGCACAAATGATTATTCCTATAAATCTTGATTCTAAAAAAGGTCCAATAATAACACCAAATATATATTTTGGAAATGGTGTTAATTCTAAAGAAGTACATCAATTATTACAAACTAAAGTGAATAAAAAAATAGTTAAATCTAATACGCAAGAAGCATCAGAATTAAAAAATATAAAGGCTGAAAATAATAAACTAAGCAATGAGATAAACAATAAAGATGAGATAATTAAGCAATTAAAAGAGAAAGCTAGATTAAAGGCTGAATTAGAGAAAAAAGAGTTAGAGATTCAAGAACTTATGAAAAAATTAAATGAAAAATAATAAGTGAGGAGAATAGAATATGCTAATTGAGAAAAATCTTTTAAAAGGTAGAATAGAAAAACAGGTAGAAATTTTATTTAATAAAAGTATAGATGAGGCAAACTCTTTTGAAATTTACCAAGGACTGAGTAAGGCTTTAATTGAAACAATTTCTAAAAATTGGTTAGAAACTAGAAAAAAATATGAAAGTGGTAAACAAGCATTTTATTTCTCAGCAGAATTTTTGATGGGAAGAGCTCTAGGAAATAATTTGATAAATTTAGGAGTTGAAAAAGAAGTAAAAGAGATATTAAAAGAACTTGGATTAGATATAAATATAGTTGAAGACGCCGAAGAGGACGCAGGTTTAGGAAATGGTGGACTTGGAAGACTAGCTGCATGTTTTATGGACTCTTTAGT
Organism: Cetobacterium somerae ATCC BAA-474; assembly: GCF_000479045.1. NCBI lineage: Bacteria > Fusobacteriati > Fusobacteriota > Fusobacteriia > Fusobacteriales > Fusobacteriaceae > Cetobacterium > Cetobacterium somerae. The sequence continues at coordinate 29,213 of NZ_KI518203.1, read as the reverse complement.
AACTTTAGATTTACCAGGACAGGGATATGGAATTAAATATAAAAATGGAATTTTTAAGCAAAAAATAGTTAATGGATTCCAAATTGAAACTCCAGAAACTTGGTTAAAATATGGTGATGTTTGGACAATATGTAGACCATTTGATGAAGTTATAGTTGAATTTGGTGATAGTAAAGTTAGAGCAGTTCCTTATGATATGCCAATAATAGGGTATGGAACTGAGAATGTGAACACTCTTAGATTATGGGAAGCTAAATCTATAAATGAGTTAGATTTAAAGGCTTTTAATGATCAAAATTATGATAAAGCTTTAAAGGAAGTTAATGAAGCAGAGGATATATCTAGAATTTTATACCCTAATGATTCAACAAACGAGGGGAAAAAACTTAGATTAAAACAGCAGTATTTCTTTACATCTGCATCATTACAAGATATAGTAAGAAAATTTAAGAGATTACATGGAACTGATTTTGGAAAATTACCAGAATTTGTATCAATTCAACTAAATGATACTCATCCAGTAATTGCAATACCAGAACTTATGAGAATTTTATGTGATGTAGAGGGTCTATTATGGAAAGATGCATGGAAAATTGTAGAGAAAACATTTGCATATACAAACCATACGATATTATCAGAAGCATTGGAAAAATGGTGGATTGGACTTTATGAAGAGGTAGTTCCTAGAATATTTCAAATAACAGAAAGAATTCACTTTCAATTTTTAGATCTTTTAGAAGAAAAATATCCAAATGATAGAGCTAAGAGAGAAAGAATGTCAATAATCCAAGGTGATTTAATACACATGGCATGGCTTGCTATATATGGATCTTTTGCGACTAATGGAGTTGCAGCACTGCATACAGATATTTTAAAGCATATAGAGTTAAAAGAGTGGTATGAGCTGTTTCCAGAAAGATTTTTAAATAAAACAAATGGAATAACTCAAAGAAGATGGCTACTTCAATGTAATCCAGAATTATCTAATTTAATAACTGAATTAATTGGAGATAGATGGGTTACAGATTTTTCTCAAATGAAAAATTTAGAAAAATATTCAGCAGATAAATCGATTATTGAAAACTTCTTAAATATAAAATTAGAAAAGAAAAAACAATTAGCAAAATATATTGAAGAAACTCAAGGAATAAAAATTAATCCAGATTCAATTTTTGATATTCAGATAAAAAGATTACATGAATATAAGAGACAACTTCTAAATATATTTCATATTTTAGATTTATATTATAGATTAAAAGAGAATCCAAATTTAGAAATTCATCCTGTAACATATATATTTGGAGCAAAATCTGCTCCAGGATATATGAGAGCTAAAGGGACAATTAGATTAATCAATGAGGTAGCAAATCTTATAAATAATGATAAAGATATTAAAGATATGATAAAAGTTGTATTTATAGAAAATTACAATGTTTCAGCTGCTCAACTTTTATTCCCAGCAGCGGATATATCAGAACAAATATCAACAGCTGGAAAAGAGGCTTCTGGAACTGGAAATATGAAATTTATGATAAATGGAGCTTTAACTTTTGGAACTTTAGATGGAGCTAACGTTGAAATTGTTGAAGAGGCTGGAATAGAGAACAACTATATTTTTGGATTGAAAGTTGAAGATATAGAAAAGTTTAAAAAAGAGGGATATAATCCAAATATTCCTTATAGAAATACAGTTGGATTAAAAAGAGTTGTAGATGCTCTAATAGACGGGACACTAAATGATGAAGGAACAGGACTTTATAAAGAATTATACGATTCATTATTAAAAGGAGCTTCTTGGCACAAACCAGATCAATATTTTGTGCTACAAGATTTTGAAGCATTTAGAGAAACACAAGAGAGAATAAATAAAGAGTTTTCTAATAGAGAAAATTGGGGAAAGAAAGCTTGGATAAATATTTCAAATGGTGGTAAGTTTTCATCAGATAGAACAATAGATGAATATGCAAAAGAAATTTGGAAAATCGCCCCTCAAAGAATTTAATATAAATAAAAACTACCATATATTTATGGTAGTTTTTGTCTATTAAAAATTAGGAGTTGAAAAATGAAGATACTTGCAGTTAGTGATGAAGCAACGTTGGAGAGATATTCTCCTGAAATTTTAAAAGAGATGTTTAAAGATATAGAATTAATAATATCTTGTGGAGATGTTAGTAACAAATATTTAGATTACCTTTTTACTGTTTTAAACAAAGAGCTAGTTTATGTTAATGGAAACCATATATACGCAGGGGATCACGATATAAGTTTTTGTAAAAATATAGATGGAGGAGAAAATTGTACGGTAAAAGGAATAAAAATTGTTGGATTTGATGGAAGTCAAAGATATTCAATGGGAGCACATCAATATAGCGAAAAAGATGTTTTTTTTATGGTTATGAAAAGTTATGTTAAAACAATGTTTAAAACAGTTGATTTAGTTATTAGTCATTCACCTATTGGGGGGATAAACGAAGGTGATGATCCAATACATAAAGGTTTTAATAGTTATAGAAAAGCAATTGATCTTTTAAAGCCAAAATATTGGTTACATGGACATATCCATTTAAAAAGTCACCATGAGATTCAAGAGGGCCAATTTGAAAATACAAGAATAATAAATGTATTTGGATATAAGGTCTTAGATTTGGATTTCTCCTAGGAGGAAAAATGAAATTTGATATAGATAAAGAAGAAGCTGAAATAGCCTTTAAAAAGGCTTTGAGAAAAACTAGATTTAATTTTTTTGATAGAGAAAATAGAAAAATAAAGGAATTTAGTGTAGTAGAAAAAGAGAATCAACTTTCTAATAAAATTTATTTAGGTGTAAAAGAAGTTCCCGTTGTAAAAATTGTTGGAACTGTTGAAAAAGCACAGGATTTTGATAAAGATTTTAATCCATTAAGAGAAGAGTCTAAAGGTAGGTGGAGTTCAGTTTATATAAAATATTTAGAAAGTGGAAGTTTACCACCAGTTATTTTATATAAAGTTAGAGAGGAATATTATGTATATGATGGAAATCATAGAATTTCTGTAGCTAAAAATTTAAATTTTCATTCAATAGAAGCAGAAGTCTATGAGTTTTTCTCTCAAAATAATGAAGAAATTGATAAACTCTCAAGAGAAAGATTTAGTTTTGAAAAAGAAAGTGGTTTAAGTAATATAGAATGTTCAAAAGTGGAGAATTATAAAGAGCTAAGAGAGGAAGTTAGGAAATTTTTAAATCTTTACTTTTTGGGAGAGGAAAATTTTGAGAAAGCAATTGTATGGTATCAAAGAGTTTTTACTCCAATTGTAAGTATATTAATTTCTAATTTTAAAAATTTAGAAAATGAAAATAATGGAGATATTTTTGTAGAATATTTAAAATATAAAAATACTTATAGATTAGGAAATAAATATCAAAGAGGTTATACAAATACATTAATTGATTATTTAAATAGAAATAAAATTTTATTATTAAAAGATTTAAAAACAGATATTAGTTTAGATAGTTTTTTAATAGATGACTTTAGAAAGCTTTATTATATTGATAAAATTATATTTTATACAGATGATACAAAGGGAAAAATAAAAGCTATTAGAGAATATTCTAAAAAGCAGTTTAGAAGAGAAACATTAATAATAGGAGAAATTGCTCTATTTAATCTAGTGAATGATATCCCAGGGTTTATTATAGGGATGCAAAGATGGTTTGAGCAAGTATATAATTTCTACAAGGAAGAGATTATATTAAAATCAAAACAATTAAGTTTAACTTTAGATGGATTAAATTTAGAAGAGATAGTTGAAGATTGCATAAGATATTCTAGATATTATAGAAAAAAAGAGGATAAATTATTAACGAAAAAAGAACTTATTTATAGCTATATTTTGGATATATATCTGCCTATTTTTATTATGTTTCAAGAGAATGAACTTGAAAAAAATAGAAATAAGCAATATTTAAAAATAAGTCAGAGTTATCTTTATTATACAAGGTATGGAGGATTAGATAACTTAAGAGAGTTTATAGAAAAAAATATAGTGAATAAAGAGGAATATAAAATAGGAGATTTTACTCTAAGTAAAAATATAAAGCTAGATTATAATTTAGATAAGGAGTTAGAAAGCTATTGGTCCTTAAAAGATTATGGAGGAACACAAAATTATGAAACTATCTATCGACTTAAAGAGTATATAAAGTTTTTAAATATAAAAACTCTAGAAGAAATAAATAAAAAATTTAAAGAGGATATAGAGAAATTAATAAAAAATAGAGAGATTTTAATTCAGTACAACAATAGTAGAGTCTTAAACGTTGTAAAAGGAAAATGGGAACAGTATACATTTATAGATTATTATGGAACATTAGTATAAAAAGGGAACTTAAAAAAGTTCCCTTTTTATATGGTTTAATCAATAACTATGAATAAAGACTTATCAACTTCAGCCCAATTATATACAAATTGAGCATGAGAAGCGGAAGACCTAACACACATGTGTGAAATAGGAAGAGACCCCAAAGAATTGCTGTATTCAATAATACTCGTTCTTGGAAGGTCTACAGGAAATCCATGAAAATAGCCACCACCAGAGAATCGTGTAGCATAAGGGGAATAACCACCAGGTTCAGATTCATTTCCAAATTTCATATAATCCATTCTTTTTAATTTGTTTTGAGTTACAAAAACTCCTAATGGAGTAGCATAACTATAGGGTAGCTTATCTTTGCCAGTAGTGATAGGATTTTTACTTCTTATTTTCCAAATGCCACCCACTCTTTCAAGAGTAACAACATTCTGGAAACTTCGGTTTATGATAATTATTTTATCAAATCTTTTAGTTGAAAGGGTCTCGATATATCTATTTGGAATATACCAGGTACCGTCAATATCTTTCACTTGAACTTTAGAAAAATTTCCATTTCGTGATAAAATTTTTACTAAACTACCATCCCAAGCATATCTTTCAGGTTGATTTAAATTACTTTCAGAATATAGGGGAATTCCTTGATTTCTTCGGACACCGTATATATCAGATTCTGGAGGAGATTTCATTTTTATAGCTGCTCCAGGTTTTCCATTTGCATTTTTATAATTTTTTAAAGATCCTAAATTATATTGATCATGAGTAAAATTATCTATATTATCCAATATATTAGATATTTTTGTCCAATCGTAACTTCTATGTTGAGTATAATTATCACCTATTTTTATTATATAGGTATCAGGTAAAGTATACTTATCATATAAAAGTTCTTTTTCAATAATTGCTGATTTAGAAAATGAAAATAATGTGAGTAGAAAAAAAACTGTGAATATTTTAAAATTGAAAATTTTTATCATAATACCTCACTCTCCTTATATATTTAAAACTATTTTACAAAATAATCTTCTACTCTCCTTCTATAAATTTAAATTAAAGGAAAAAAAATAAAAAAAAGAATAAAAAAATATAAATAAAAGTGGAGGTAAAGGAATGAGTATACAAACAACATGTAGTTTTTGTGCTACTGGATGTAATTTAGAGTTTGAAGTGGAAAATAATAATATATTGTCTTGCAAACCGGTAATAATACATCCAGTTAATAAAGGTTTAGCTTGTATAAAAGGAAGAAACATAGCTTATCAAAATTCAATGGAACATAGAATCAATTCGCCATTATTGAGGGATGAAGAAGGAAAAATGAATCCGATTTCTTGGGAAAAAGCATATGAAATTATTGCAGAAAAATTTATTGATATAAATAATAAATATGGAAGAGGATCTTTAGCTTTTTTAAGTACAGGTCAGATACCTTTAGAAGAGATGGCAATTTTAGGTTATATAGGAAGATTTGGATTAGGAATGGAAGGAGATGGAAACACAAGACTATGTATGGCAACAGCAGCAGTTTCTTATAATCAATCTTTTGGATTTGATGCTCCTTCATATTCTTGGAATGATTTAATGACAACAGAGTTAGCTATTTTTATAGGAGCAAATCCAGCTATTAGTCATCCAGTTCCATGGTGGAGATTAAGAAAAGAGAATAAAGATGCAGAAATAATAGTGATTGATCCTAGAAAAACAGAAACAGCAAAAATGGCTAACATGTGGATACCTGTAAAATTAAAAGGAGATTTATGTTTACTTTATACTTTAGCTAACTATTTAATTGAAAAAAACTACATAGATATAGAATTTGTGAGAAATAAAATAGAGAATTTTGATGAGTTTAAAAAATTTGTATCAGAATATACTTTAGATAAATTAGAAGATAGTTGTGGAATAAAAGATAATGTATTAATAGAATTAGCAGAAAAAATACATAATAAAAAAAAGGTGTCGTTTTGGTGGACGATGGGTGTAAATCAAAGTTATGAGGCTACAAGAACAGCAGAAGCAATAATAAATATTTGTTTTTTAATAAAAGCTATTGGAAAAGAAGGGTGTGGGCCCAACTCCTTAACTGGGCAATGTAATGCTATGGGTTCTAGACTTTATAGTGCAGAAACTTGTCTTTTTGCTGGAAGGAAATTTAATTCAGAAAATGATAGAAAAATAATAAGAGATATTTTAGAAATACAAGATGAGATAATTCCAACAAGAGCAACATTAGCATTTAATGAAATTATTGAAAAGGTAGAAACAAAAGATATTAAGGGACTTTGGATAATAGCAACTAATCCAATGGTATCTTATCCACACAATACACTTATGGAAAATTTTAATTCAAAAATTGATTTCCTAGTAGTACAAGACATATATTATGATACAGAAACAGCAAAAGAGGCAGATTTATTTTTACCGACAGCGACATCTCTAGAAAAAGAAGGAACTTTTATAAATACTGAGAGAAGACTTGGGGCAGTTCAAAAAGTGGTTGAACCTCCTGAAGGAATAAAAAGCGATTACGAAATAATACTAGAAATTGGAAAAGCTTTAGGGTTAAATGACAAATTAAAATTAGATAAATGGAAGACTCCTAAAGATGCTTTTAATTTGATGAAGGCTATATCTGAAGGGATGCCTTGTGATATAACAGGAGTTGAATATGACAATTTAAAAAATAGTAATGGAGTTCAATGGCCTTTAAGATATAAAGAAAATTTAGAAAATGATTATAGAATATTATTTGAAGATTATAATTTTTATACAGAAAATAAAAAAGGAAAATTTATATTTGAAACCCCACAAGAATATCCAGAGCTTCCAAATGAGCAGTATCCGTTTTATTTAATTACAGGAAGAGGAGGAGTAGGTCTTTGGCATACATTAACAAGAACAAGGAATATGCCAATAGTACAACATACATACCCAAAGGAGGACTATTTACTAATAAGTCAGCAAGATGCAGATAATTTGAAAGTAAAGGATGAAGATTTAGTTTTAGTATCATCTAAAAATGGAAATTGCAATATAAAAGTTAAAGTAAGTGATGAAGTAGTAGCAGGACAAGTTTTTATATCTATGCACTATAATGTGGCAAATAGACTAACAGATTCTCTGTATGATCCGTATTCAAAAGAGCCATCTTATAAATATGCAACAGTATCTATAAAGAAAATTTAAATTAGGAGGCTTTATGGCAGAAAATAGTTTAATAGAAAAATTAAAAAAGTATCCTTCAGGAGCCTCAGCTTTAGGACTAGGTATAGTTGGTTTAGGTTCAGCATGGGAGGGGTTAGGTTATAAGTATGGAGAATCTATATTTTTAGGTACAATTTTAATCTCTTTAGTTTTAGTTATTACTTATATTTCAAAAATTATATTTTGTTATAGTTCATTTTTAGATGATATACAAGATACTATGAGAGGAGCTGTTGTCACTTCGTTAGATATGGCAATTTTGATAATTTCAACATATGTATATAGATATAATCCAGAAATAGGAAGATTAATTTGGTTCATAGCTTCTTTAGTTCATCTTATTATTTGGTTTACATTTACATATTATAGAATTAAGTTAGGAAAACTTTTAGAGTTTCATTTTGGATGGTTTGTAACTTACGGAGGAATAATAACAGTAGCTGTAACTGCTAAAAATATGGGGTTTGATCCTTGGGCTAAATCATTTTGGTGGATAGGACTTATTTCAGTGATAGCATTGTTACCAATTATAATCATACGTGGAATAAGATTAGGATTTGAAAATAAATATAAAATTACTATTCCTGTTGTGGCTGCTCCGGTAAATCTTTTATTAGCTGGATATTTAAGTGGAATATTTGAAGTTAATCAAACGGTTGCCTGTTTATTAGCAATAGCAGCTTTCACAGGAACGTTTACAGCATGGATAGGAGTTCTTCGAGCTAAAACACTACCTTTTGCACCAACATTTGCAGCTTTTACATTCCCTCTAACGATAAGTGTCACTGCAGCAACTAGATTTGGTAAGTTATACCCCAGTTTTTCTTTTATAGCTTGGATTGAAATTATTATAACAACAATCTCTGTTTTATATACAATTTATAGATTTTCAGAATTTTATTTTTTTAAGAAAGATTAAAAGAGGATGACCTAAATTATATTAGGTCATCCTTTCTTATTATATCGATTAATTTTTCAAAAATATTATCGATGTCATTAATATCTATAATATCTAAATTTTCTCCATTCTCAATAAAATCTAAATCACTTACTAAAAATTTTAAATTATTTTTATTAGATTGACTAATATTAGACACTTCTTTTCGAATAACTTCTATTTTAGGATAAGAACTATTTTTAAAGCCTTCTAGAATTATGAAATCATAATTTTTGAAGAAGTCTAAGTAGAAATTCAAATCTTTTTCAATAGAATTTTCTAAAAACATATATTTACTTTTTGAAAAAATAAGTGTTCCTAATGCACCTGATTTTATATGTTTATCAGTATCTGAATCAAGATTATCCATTTGAAAATCATGACCATCATGTTTTATAGTTCCAACTTTAAAACCATTTTCTAGAAATTTTTTTAAAAGTTTTGTAATCAAAGTTGTTTTTCCAGAATTTTTAACCCCAGAAATTGCAAAAAAATTAGTTTTTTTATTTTTAATTAAGGAGTTGTAATCATCTGGAGTATTAATGTTTTTTAAGATGTTTTTATCATCAAAAATAGTATATTTTAAATCAATAAATTTAATATTAAGTTTATTCATTAGATTTAAAACTTTAAAATCGTCATTATCAATGGCATCTTTAATTATAGGAAGAGATTTTTTAGTGTAAATTCCAAGTAAAGGATGAATAAATCCATCTTTATCTCTAACTATAAAAGCGTCATGATAAGGTGAAACGAAACTAGTTATATATTCGATAAAATCTTTAGTTAGGTTCGGAACATCACATGGAACAGTAAAAATATAATCTAAGTCACTTTCTAAAATACCCTTATACAAACCAGATATAGGACCAATCTCTTTATAATCATCATCAATTCTAATAAAATTATCTGTAGAAATATCCTGTTCACTATTTAAGGATAGATAAATTTTACTAAAATCGCAAAAAAGATGGTTTAGTCGATTTAAAAAAGTTTCGTTGTTATATTCCAATAAAGCCTTATTGCAATAGTTCATTCGACTACCTTTTCCACCTGCTAAAATTAAAACATTAATATCTTTAATTTTAATCAATTAAAATCACCGTAACCTTATCTCCTTCGTTTAAACATGGTGTTCCTGGTAAAATTTCAACAATAGCATTTTTTCCAATAAGAGATGATATAGTTCCTGAAGAATGTTTTTGATCATTTAAATATATATACCCCTCTTTGAAGTATCCTCTAATAAAACGTCTTTTAGAAGATTTTTTATTAAATCCACCTTTAACTTCCGCTTCTACAATAGATGTATTTTTTATACTATTAGAGCTAAGTTTAGATAAAATTGGTCTTCCTAAAAGTTCAAAATTAACCAAAGATGCAAAAGGATTTCCAGAAAGAGAAAGTATTAATTTTCCATCTTTTTCAGATGCTAAAACAGGAGTTCCAGGTTGGATATTAATTTTCCAAAAAAGTCTATTAGCGTTAAGTTCTTTTATTACATCATGCATAATATCTTTTTTTCCAACAGATACACCCCCTGTAGTTATCAATAGATCTATATTTTTAAGTTCTTTGGATATAAAGTTTGAAACTAATGTTGAGTCATCACTCATTGGAGGATACATGACTCCCTCAACTCCTAAATATTTTAATTTACTAATAAGAGTGAAAAGATTACTATTATAAATCTTACCTTTTTCTAGAGTTTTTCCAGGCATAGTTAGTTCGCTTCCTAAACTTAAAACTCCAACTTTAGGTTTTTTTAAAACTTTAATAGTATTAATCCCTAAAGAGGCAAATACTCCAATATGATTATATGTAATTATTTCGCCTTTTTTTACCACAAGATCATTAACCTTTAAATCTTCACCTAAGAAGCAAAAGTTTTCAAATGGTTTAAGTTCTTTAGTAATATATAAAGCTTTAGTTTCTTCATTAAAAACTACATCTTCTTGCTTAATAACACAATTACATCCATCAGGGATAGGTGCTCCAGTCATTATTCTAAAAGCTTCTTTCGAAGAAAGTTTTTTATTACAGAAATCTCCTGCAAAAACTTCAGATATAACATTAAAAGTTACAGGATTCTCTTTAGTAGCTCCTATACTATCATTACTATTTAAAGTAAAACCATCTAGAGGAGAACGATTAAATGGAGGATTGTTCAAAGGGGAGAAGATATCTTCGGCTAAGACAAAACCTAAACTATCTAAAATATATTTTTCTTCAACAGTGTTTAAGGGTTGTATTTGTTTTAATAGAGTTTCAAGGGCGTACTCTAAGCTAATTTGCTCCATATTAATAACACCTCGCATAAATTTAATTAAATAATTTCTTTTTAATAATATAGCATAAAATATGGAAAAAAAGTATTTAAAAATTATGATATAATAGAATAAAAACTGGGGGAATAAAATATGGAGATAGATATATATAAGTTAGGTGAAAGATATAATTTAACAGAATCAGAAGAGTTAGCATTAAGTTATATAGTAAATAATATAGATAAAGCTTTGGAGATTGGTGTTAGAGGAGTGGCAAAAGAGTGTTTTGCATCAACTTCAGTAGTTATGAATCTATCCAAAAAATTAGGGTATAAGGGATTTATAGACATGGTTTACAGATTAGAATTAACTTTAAAATCAAGTTTAGAAAAAAAGAGTGTTACAGAAAATTATTGTTTGGATTTTTCTTTACAAAAAGGAATGAAGTTTAAAAACATTTTGAAAAGAAAAAAAAATAAACCAATTTTTGTTCATGGAGTGGGTTTTTCAAATCCTATTGCAAAATATATATCGGATAAATTAATGGTAATTGGCTATTTTTCTATGATGTCAGAATATATGGAGAATGTAGAAAGAGATTATGAAGAAAAACCTGTATTAATAGTAGTTTCAAAATCGGGAGAGACAGCAGCAATTTTAAATTTGTGCCAAAAGGCTAAATTAAAGGAAGTTCCTGTAATAGTTTTAACGGGAGTTAAGAATAGTAGTATGGAAGAGTTAGCTGAATTAAGTTTTGTAATAAAAAATAGTAATTTATTAGATGATAGAAATTTAGAAAAGAATGATTTCTTTGGAAATACTATATTATTTTTTGAAGAATTAGTAGAAGAATACTTAAAATAATAATGGAGGATTTATTCTTCCATTTTTTATTTAGATTAATTAAATTGACAAAATTAGAATAAATCATTATAATTAAATCAACTTTTAATTTGAAAATCAAATATTTTTAATTTTATATAAAAAATAGAGGGGGATGAGAGTGTTTAAAATAAGATATAAATCACATCACGATGTTAAGGATATAATTTTGTCTAAAAGTAAAAGAAAATTAAGATTACCACAGTCATATTGGGGATTGATGGAAAAGGAACCAGAAGATTTAGATGGTGGAATATATGTACATGTACCCTTTTGTGATAAAATTTGTTCATTTTGTAATATGAATAGGAAACAGTTAGATAATGATTTAGAGGATTATACAAAATTTTTAGTGAAAGAAATAAATAAGTATAGAAACAAAATTTATATACAGAAAAAGAAATTTTCAGTAATATTTTTTGGAGGAGGAACACCTACAATATTGAAGCCTCATCAGCTTGAAGTAGTTTTATCAACTTTAAGAGAGGTATTTCCTTTGAGAGAAGATTATGAATTTACATTTGAAACGACACTTCATAATTTAACTTGGGAAAAGTTAGAAGTTATGAAAAAGTATGGAGTTAATAGATTGAGTATAGGTATACAGACTTTTTCAAATAGAGGTAGAAAATTGCTGAATAGAACCTATGATCAAGACTTTGTAAAGAAAAGACTAAAAGAAATTAAAGCAAAGTTTCAAGGATTAGTTTGTTTAGATATTATATACAATTATTTAGATCAAAGTATTGAAGAAGTTAAAGAGGATGCTAGAATTGTATCAGAAATATCTCCTGATAGTGTAAGTTATTATTCTTTAATGATTCATGATGGATCTGAAATATCAAAAGATTTAAATTCTGGAGAGAAAAACTTTGATTATAAAACTGAACGAGATAAAGAATTGCATGATGCATTTTTAGATTTTTTACTAGAGAGTGGTTATAAAGTTTTAGAGCATACTAAATTAACAAAAGGAACAGATTCATATAAGTACATCAGAAATGTCCACAAATTAAAAGATTTAATTCCAATTGGAATAGGAGCAGGGGGAAGAGTTCAAAATATAGAGTTGTACCATTTAAATAGATTAGTTTCGTTTTATTCCTTAGATACAGAAGATGTGATGAAATTAAAGAAAATATCAGGTATCACCCAATATGAAGATGTTCAACTAGAAAAGTTAAGTAATATAGTGAAGGAAAAATATAATGAAATATATGAGGTTCTAAAAGAGTTAGAAAAAACTGGATATATATCTATAGATAGAGAAAAAAATCTTTATAGATATACAAAGAAAGGAATATTTTGGGGGAATAATATATCCGCACTCTTAGTTGAAAAATACCTTGAAAATAGATTATAAAAAATAGGCATAAGAATTCAAAAAATTCTTATGCCTATATTATTTTATTTAATTTGTTGAAGTGTTTTCAATATCATCTAAATCTGATTTTATTTTTTTAAGAAAATCGATTGTTCCCCAAAATAAAGGGAATTTTTTTGTAGGAATATTAGTAGTTATCTGGATATCGGTAGTATTCTCTTCTTGGGAAGTAGGTGGTAATGTAGCGCCAAGAGCTGAAAAAATAAATCCAAGAGAAAAACTTGTTAAAAAGATTCCTAAGATGGTTTCTAAAACACAAAGCAATCGTATATATGCATTTAAAGGAGAGATACTTCCAGAACCAACAGTTGTAAGACTTCCTAAACTAATATAAAGATGATTAAGGAAATTTTCTAAATTAAATGTAGAGGGTTTATCAACACCTATAAAAAGATTGTTTTGTGCCATTAGATTTAAAATATAATAGAAAGAACCAAAAGCTAATCCTAAGGTTATGTATGTTAAAAATGTTGTAAGAATATCTAATCCTTTAATTTGCCTTTTTTTATTTATAAGCATAATAAATTGTTTGGATACTATAATAATTATTAAAGACATTGATACCAAAATAGAAATAATATGTAAAAACTTAATAATAAAACTACCTAAAAATATATTTAAAAATATATAATCAATTCCACCTAAAATTGGAATTAATAAAATAAAATACAAAATTAAAAAAATAGAAAAAATAGTGTGGTTGCTCAAAAAAATTTTTAATTTAGGTCTAAAAAAGTATATAAAGGGATATATAATAAAAAACATAGATATTATCATTATAAAACTGCTAACAATAAATTCTCTAGATGAGTTTATTGTGTTCGAAGTATAAAGTTCCCAAGCTGTAAATAAAATTGAAAGAATTAAAGAAAAAGTACGTATTTGTTCTTTTTTTAAATCGTTAATATTTTTGATATTCTTTATGTTCTTGATATTCTCTATTAGTTTTGAGAAAAAATTTTTATAATTTATCATAATTTTAAGTATCCTCCAAAAAAATATTTTCTATTCAACACTTACCGAAAGATTTTTAATTTCCTTTAAAAATTATAGAAGAAATATTTGACAATTAGAACAAAGAGTAATAAACTTGAAAAGTAGAAAGAGATTAATAAATTAATTTAAAGGGGGAGAACAAATGTCAAAAGAAAAAAAAGATAACTTAATATTAAAATTAATTGTTGGAGTTATCATAGGATTAATTATTGGATTGTTTTCTAATGAACCGGTAATTGGAGTAATTCAAACTATTAAATTTATCTTAGGTCAAATTATTTCGTTTACAGTTCCATTGATTATTTTAGGGTTTATAGCACCTGCTATAACGAAAATGAAAGCTAATGCGAGTAAAATGTTAGTAGCTATGTTAATATTAGCATATCTATCATCACTAGGAGCAGCTATATTTTCAATGCTTTCAGGGTATATGATTATCCCAATGTTAAATATATTAACAGTAGTAGATGGTTTGAAAACACTACCACCAATGATATTTAAGTTAAATATACCACCAGTACTTTCTGTTATGTCAGCTTTAGTTTTAGCTTTATTTTTAGGATTAGCAATAGTATGGACAGATTCTAAAAAATTAGAAGCTGCTTTAGATGAGTTTAATAATGTTATTTTGTCAATAGTTTACAAGATTATAATTCCAATACTACCATTTTTTATAACAACAACTTTTGCAACACTTGCATATGAAGGTAGTATAACAAAACAACTACCAATATTCCTAAAAGTCGTTGTAATTGTTTTAGTAGGGCACTTTATATGGTTATCTATTTTATATACAATAGGTGGAGCTGTATCAAAGCAAAATCCATTAAATTTATTGAAGTTTTATGGACCGGCATATTTAACAGCTGTAGGAACGATGTCTTCAGCAGCAACTTTACCAGTAGCATTATCATGTGCTAAAAAATCAAAAAGTTTAGATGACGATATAGCTAACTTTGCAATTCCATTAGGAGCTACGGTTCATCTATGTGGATCAGTTTTAACAGAGGTTTTCTTTGTAATGACAGTTTCTCAAGTACTATATGGAACACTTCCTTCAGTAGGAACAATGGTATTATTTGTAGTTTTATTAGGTATATTTGCAATAGGTGCTCCTGGAGTTCCTGGAGGAACAGTTATGGCATCACTTGGAATAATATCATCAGTATTAGGATTTGATGATACTGGAATAGCTCTTATGCTAACAATATTTGCTTTACAAGATAGCTTTGGAACGGCTTGTAATGTTGTAGGAGATGGAGCTTTAGCACTGATATTAAATGGGATTTTTAAAAAAGATAAAAGTCTACAAAATTAAAAAAATAAAAAACTCTCCAGACTTGTAAAAGGAGAGTTTTTTTTATATAATATTCTAATCATTGTTTTGCGGAGGAGAGATGTATAAGAGTTATATATATGAGGATATAGAAAATAAACTTGAAGAATTTAAAGAGTTAGATAAGAATTTTTCTTTAGATAAAGATGGGTTGTATTATACTATAGAAAATAAAAATGAAATTATAGCATATATTTTATTAGAAAAAAACGAGAATAATTATAAGTTGAAAAGAATTTTTGTAAAAAAAGATGAAAGGTTTAAATCTTATGGAACAAAACTTTTACTTTTTATTATTAATAAAAAAATAAAAAAAGGAAATTTAATTGTAGGTAAAGATAATTCAATTTCAGATTTTTTAATAAAGATTGGGTTTAAAAAGAAAGAGGATGGAGAGTTTGTAATAGAGGATGTAGAAAATAAAGATTTTAGAAAAAAGGAAGGACAAAAAACAGTAATAGCATCCATATTTTGGAATATAATTTTAGCTACTACAAAAATAGGCTTTGGATATATAGGAAAATCAAGAGCATTATTAGCAGATGGATTTAATTCGCTTTCAGATGTTGTAACGTCTAGTGGTATTTTATTAGGAATTCATTTTAGTAATATACCGGAGGATGAATCACATCCTTTTGGACACGAAAAGATAGAAAGTGTAATTGGAGTAATAATGGGAATTTTTATGATACTTACAGCTTTTGAGTTAGGAAAGGGAGGAGTAGAAATTCTTTTTTCAGGCGAAAAAAGAGAAGTTCCTGAAATGTTAACAGTTTATTTTGCTTTATTTTCATCAGTTGTAAAATATTTTATGTATAAACAGAAAATAAGGGTAGGGTTAGAAACTGAAAACAGTGCTTTGATAGCAGATGCCAAAGATAGTAGAAATGATATATTTGCATCTCTTGGTGTAGTGTTAGGAATTTTATTATCTATTTATGTAAATCCAATATTCGATTTAATAATAAGTATATTGGTTGCTGTATTGATATTTAAAGAAGGAGTTAGTGTAATACTAGAAACGACAGATACTATTTTAGATAAACAAGATATGGAATTTATTGAAGAGATAAAAAAATATATATATGAAAATACAGATATAAAAAATGTTCATGATATTATGATGAGGAAATCTGGTGATAAAATATTTTTAGAGCTACATATAAGAGTTCCCAAAAATATGAGTGTTTATAATGCACATAAAATATCAGATGACTTAGAAAATTCTATAAAAGAGGATTTTCCGTTAGTAAAAAATGTTATTATTCATTTAGATTGTTTATTGAATTAAAAAAAGTCTGCTTAATTGCAGACTTTTTTTTATGCATCATCATATTTTTCAAAATCATTATGTTTTAACATTGTTTGCACCTTTTTTATATATGCACCCTTTAATTCAGAGTAACTAGTTAAGCCATGTGCAATCTTTTCTGGGGGCTCACCTGCGTGAACTTTAGTTCTAAGTGATTTGTAAGCGTTAACTCTAGAAAGAGTTAGAACAAAATCTTTAACAGAGTCTTTAATAGAGTCATACTCTTTGTAAGTACGATTTGTATGTTTATAAGCATTCATACCAAAAAGATTATTTTTCTCTTTAAAAACCTTTGATGTTCCCCAACCACTTTCAATAGCTGCTTGCGAAAGAATAAGTGATGTAGGGTATTTAATCATTCTTTTTTTAAGCTCAGACCAATTATAAGCTGAAACTTTATAAGAATTAAAAATTCTATCTAATTCTTTTTTTTCCTCAGAAGTATGAGAATTTTTTTTAGATAATGTTTCTATGATAGAAATATCTCTATCAATTTCTTTGTTTACAATTTCAATACTAGGCAGGAGCATTGAAATAAAAACTTCTTTTCTACTACGTACGCTTAATTTTTTTAAATCTAATCCATCTAAAGAGTAAACATGATTTCCAGTAGGTTTATTCTCTAAATCTTTTAATGTTTTTACTTCGATAGTTTTATATTTAATTTCGTGTGGGATATGAAAATCCCTATCAATAGAGAATGAAAAAGATGAATAAAGGAAAAAAATGAGCATACTAATAACTAATTTTTTTAACATAGCTTCTCCTTTATCAATATAATAATTTTAATATACGTTAGATTATACATGATGATACATTAAAAATCAATAAAAAATTTACACGGAGCTAAAGGTATAGTATAATAAAACGATATAAAATATTAAATCATGGTAGGAGAGGGCAATAGATGTTAGAGCAAAAAAAATCATTATTTTCAATAACAATTCCAATATTTTTAGAACTGTTATTAGTTACTGTAGTAGGAAATATTGATACCATAATGTTAGGAAGATTTAGTGATAAAGCTGTTGGAGCAGTTGGGGGAATGAGTCAAGTTTTGCTTATTCAAAATACAATTCTTAGTTTTATTTGTTTAGGAACAACAATTCTTATGTCTCAATATGTAGGTGCAAAAAATCATAAATCTACAAAGGAGGTAATAGCAGCTTCTTTAGTAATGAATGTGGTTATTGGTGCAGTTTTAGGATTAATATATTTAGTTGCATGGGAATGGATTTTAGTAAAGATAAAATTACCATTGAGTCTTAGAGAGATTGGTATGAATTATTTTAAATTAGTAGGTGGACTATGTATATTTCAAGCAATCTCTCTTACAAATGGAGCTATATTAAAAAGCTATGGAAATACAAAGCCTATGCTATTTGTAAATGTTGGAGTTAATTTATTAAATATTTTAGGAAATGGAATGTTTATTTTTGGGTGGCTAGGAGCACCAATTCTAGGTGTAACTGGCGTTGGATTATCCACAGTTTTTTCAAGATTTATAGGTGCGATAATTTCATTACTTGTAATGACAAATTATTGTAAATTTAAAATTGTAGAAGATTTGAAGAAATTTACTCATGAAAAAGTTAAGCAAATTTTATCTATTGGAATTCCTACAGCAGGAGAACATTTAACGTGGAGTTTAACACAAGTTATAATTTTAGCTATGGTAAATACAATGGGAACAATTGAGATTACAGCAAGAACATATTTAGCATTAATCTCTTCCTTTATTATGATTTTTTCCATTGCTTTAGGACATGGAACAGCAATACAAGTAGGGCAACTTGTGGGAGCAGGAGATAAAGATAGAGCGTATAATCAATGCATGAAAAGCTTAACACTATCTTTTATAGCCGCGGCATTAGTTTCAGTTATAGTTTATTTTTTAAGATTTCAAATAATGGAATTATTTACTAAAGATATGGAAGTTGTGAAAGCAACAGCGAAAGTATTTCCGTGGTTAATTTTTATAGAAACTGGAAGAACGTTTAATATTGTAGTTATAAATGCACTTCATGCAGCAGGAGATATAAAGTTCCCAATGATAATGGGGTGTATAGTTATGCTTGGAGTAGCTGCACCATTATCGTGGTTATTAGGAATAAGAATGGAATGGGCTTTGGTTGGAGTATGGATAGCTAATGGAACAGATGAATGGATAAGAGGTTTTGCAATGTTATGGCGTTGGAAAACTAAAAAATGGATGGCTAAAGGATTTGTTTAGAAATAAAAAAGCAGCTTACAAAATAATGTGAGCTGCTTTTTTTATTTAAATTAATAGCTTAAAATTCCAAATTTAACAAGTATCATAGCTATTGAATAGATAACAGGGAATGTAATAGCAGTTCTTAAAATAAAGAATTTAGCGACATCTAATATAGAGAATCCCATTTTCGAATTAACAAGAATCATACCAGTTTCACTTAGGAATATCAATTGTGCAAAAGAAAGAGTTCCAACTATAAATCTAGCTACTTCACTTGTTGTATTTTCAATAAATAAAGCAGGTAAATACATATCAGAGAAACCAACAATCATAGCAGGAGCCATTTGTGATGCTACTTCATGAGTAAATCCTAATCCTCTTAAAATAGGCATTAAAGGCATAGATAAAATATTGAAGAAATTAGTATTTTCTGCAATAACTAAACCAATAGATCCAACACACATAATAACAGGAATAAAAGTTACATAGATAACTAATACTTTAAAAAGAGAATCCACAACAATCTCTTTTTCAGATGCTTTTCCAGCTGTAGTAGTTGCTAAATGAAGAGCTTCAGCAAAACTTCTAGCTCCACTATCATCAACTTTATTACCTTCGTAGTATTCATTTTTGAATTTTTTTAAAGGTAATCTAGCGATTATAAATCCAGCAATTATAGTTGAAAAAGCAATAGTTCCATAAAATATCCAAAATATTTTAGAGAATTTTAATAAATCAGCAACAACAGCAGCAAAAGATATTCCTACTATTGAGAATGATGTTGCAATAATTGCAGCTTCTCTTTGAGTGTAATATCCTTTTTGGTATTGTTGGTCTGTAACTACAATTCCAATAGTTCCATCTCCAAGAAATGACGCAAGGGCATCGATAGCTGCATATCCAGGAACTTTAAATATTTTTCTCATAATTGGAGCAATTAAAGTTCCAATAAATTCAACTAATCCAAAAGATGTAAGAAGTGGCATAAGCATAACTCCTATAAAAAAAGTAACCATAAGAGGTGGAATCATATCTCCAGCCATTAATCCACCAGTGTTCTCATTACTTAAAAATTCAGGTGCAAGTCCAAGTGAGATTAAAATGAACATAAAAGAACCACCAATTCTTAAAATTCCACTTAATTTATCTGTAACGAATAAATCATTTAAGTATTGTTCTTTAAAATTCTTTTTGATAAATCCAAGAGTTGTTCCAGTAATAGTAATAACAGAACAAAACATTATTAAGAAATTAACCCAACTTGAAAAATTATTTAGAACAAAGTTTTTAAGGTGACCCATAATAATAGATGATTCACCACCAATTGTAATAGGAGCTAAGAATGCTAAAAGCCCTATGAAAGAATAAATACCAAATTTTAGTATTGCCATTATAAAAAACCTCCAGAAATTATAAAATTTCTGCCAAATAAAAAAACATACTTTAAATAAAAGTATGCCTGAATTGAGAACTTATATTATTAAGCGTATTACTATGGCAGCTTCGTAATACTTAATTCACAGGAACATGTCGTCATCGCCATCGGCCTTAGGCTCAAAACATATAAGTGAACTAACCTCTGTTTAAATTGTCAGTTAAGTATACATTAAATAAAAGAGATTGTAAAGAAAAAAATAAAATAAATAAAAAGGTTAAAATATAATTTTAAGTATTTATCTTTATAAATACAAAATGTGGAGGCGAGAAAGTTATGTATTCGAAAGATGATATGATTTTATGGTCAATGATAGGTTCGATGGTTATAAATGTTGGAAAAATAGATATTTTAGCTTTTTCACCTGAATATCTATTTAGAATTTTTAAAAAATCTAGTGAATTAGGAATAAATATATTAAATGGAAATTATAATGAAGCATTAGAGGTTATAAATATATTAAAAGATGGAGCAGAAAAAGAAAAAATAAAAATCTTTTTTAGTGATTTTAAGATGTTGAAAAACTTAAGAAAACAAATAGAGGAAGAGAAAAAAATAATGGATAAAGACAATATAAAGTTTATTACATATTTTTGTTCAAATTATCCTCAAAGATTGAGATTATGTAAAATACCGCCGTTTGTGTTGTATTATAAAGGGGAAGAAATAAATGCAAGCAGTTTGAATAATTCAATTTGTATAGTGGGCACAAGAAAACCTGAAGGTCGAAATATAGAGGAATTTACAGAAGAGGTCATAAAAAATATGAGGAGAGAATTAAAATACAATATAAGTGGATTAGCTATTGGTTGCGACTTTATTGGACATAAAATTACTTTAAAATATAATATAAAAAATATAGCTATATTAGGTCAAGGGTTAGGAAGTGAAATTTATCCAAAAGAACATTTAAGTTTAGCAAATGAAATTTTAGATAATGGTGGAACGATTTTATCTGAGATACCTCCTAGTTTAAAAGTAAGAGGAATATATCTTCTTCAAAGAAATAGAATTCAAGCTTATTTAACAGAAGAGCTATTAATTTTAGAAACTGGAAAAAAAGGTGGAACTATAACAACTTTAAAAGTGGCTTTTTCAGAAAAAAAGAGAGTTTATATTAGAAATATAAAAATAAATCAAACTATATTTAATATGAAAAATATATCTAAAGTTACGTTTATAAGTTCCTATTCTGATATAAATTTAATTAAAATTTTAACTTCTAAACCAAATACTCTTTTTACTTTTGAATTTTCTTGAGATATAATAAAGGAGAAATTAGAAGGAGGTATTTTAGATATGATTTTATTAGATGGAGCTATGGGAACAATAATTTCAAATATATATAAAATAGAGGATAAATGCAGAGAAAAATTAAATTGTACAAAACCCGAATTAATAAAAGAAATACATGAAAAATATGTAGAGGTAGGAGCGGATTGTTTAAAGGCAAATACTTTTAATTGTTCTAAAGAAGCTTTGAAAAATTATGGAGAAAACGAAGAGAAAGCTTATGAATATGCACTATTAGGAGGAAAGATTTGTAAAGAAATTGCTGACAAGTATAATAAAAAAAGTATTGGAACTTTTTGTTTGCCAGATAAAGATCAAATAGATGGAATTTTGGATAGTGATGTAGATATTATTATGATTGAAACGATTTATAACTTAGATAAAGGATTAGAGAGTTTAAAATTATTAAAAAAACAAATGGAAGACAAAAAGTTAGTAAAACCTGTTATGATTTCATTTGCAGTTGATAAAGATGGGAAACTTTATTCTGGTGAAAAACTTATAGATGTATATGAAAAATTTTTGAATAAATATATTATATCAATAGGAATCAATTGTAGTGAATTAACAAGAGAGATTATAGGAGTATTAAAAAAATTTAAAAAAGAAACAAATTTAAAGATATCATTTCATCCAAATTCTAATGGAGATATAGAAAAGTTTATAAAAGATATAAATGAATTACTAAAAGTAAATGTAGTTGATATTGTTGGTGGATGTTGTGGAACAGATTTTAATCATATAAAAATACTAAAAAAAACTTTAGAAAAGTTTTAAAATAAAATGGTGTACCTGACGAGAGTTGAACTCATGACCTACTCCTTAGGAGGGAGTTGCTCTATCCAACTGAGCTACAGATACACTTTATATTTTGAATGTAACATATAAAAAAATAAAAGTCAAGATAAAAAATAGCGATAAAAAAGAAGTTTTTTTACTTAGGAAAAAAACTTCTTTTTTAGTTTTTTCATATGCTTGACATTGGGTTTAATTATAAAGTATAATTAACAATATGTTTCATATAATTACAATTTTGGAGGGGTTTTATGAAAAGAGTTTCGGTTTTATTAGGAGCATTAGCTCTTACGACAATGGCATCAGCAGCACCAACAAAAATTGGAGTGACAGTTTATCGTTATGATGATAATTTTATGTCAACAGTTAGACAAAGAATTGAAGAGGTAGCAAAGAACGATAAAAATGTTGAAATTTTAATGAACGATTCACAAAATGACCAATCTAAGCAAAATGACCAAGTAGACGTTTTAATTGCTAAAGGGGTAGATGCATTAGCAATTAACTTAGTTGACCCAGCAGCAGCTTCAACAATAATCCAAAAAGCTAAAGCTGAAGATATTCCAGTTGTATTTTATAATAAAGAACCGTCTAAAGCAGATATGGAAAGTTATGATAAAGCTTACTATGTAGGAACAGATTCAAAAGAATCGGGAGTTATTCAAGGGGAAGTAATAGCTAAACATTGGGCAGCAAATCCAGCTTGGGATTTAAATAAAGATGGAGTATTACAATATGTTCTTTTAAAAGGAGAGCCTGGACATCCAGACGCAGAAGCTAGAACAACATATGTAACACAAACTTTAAATGAAAAAGGAATAAAAACACAAGAATTACATATGGATACTGGAATGTGGGATGCTGCTATGGCAAAAGATAAAATGGAAGCATGGTTATCAGGTCCAAATGGTGAAAAAATAGAGGTTGTAATTGCAAATAATGATGGAATGGCAATGGGAGCTGTTGAAGCATTAAAAGCTAATGGAAAAGCAAAAACTCCTGTATTTGGAGTAGATGCTTTAGCTGAAGTTTTAGTTATGGTTGAAAACGGAGATGTTGCAGGAACAGTACTTAATGATGGAATGAACCAAGGTCAAGCAACATACGAAATTGCAAAAAATTTAGCTGAAGGGAAAAAACCTACAGAAGGAACAAAATGGGAATTAAAAGATAAAGTATTAAGAGTACCTTATGTAGGAGTAGATAAAGACAATTTAAAAGATTTTAAAAAGTAGTGTGTAGGGGAGGTATGAGCCTCCCTTTCTTTATAAAATATTTAGATTTTAAGGAGTGGGTATGGAAAAATATTTACTAGAAATGACAGAAGTATCAAAGTCTTTTCCCGGAGTAAAAGCTCTAGATAAGGTAAATTTAAAAATAAGACCTCATACAGTTCATGCTTTAATGGGAGAAAATGGAGCTGGGAAGTCAACTTTAATGAAATGTTTATTTGGAATTTATTCAAGAGATGAGGGGAAAGTTTTCTTAGATGGAAAAGAAGTTAATTTTATTTCAGCTAAAGATGCTTTAGAAAATGGTGTATCAATGGTTCACCAAGAACTAAATCAAGTTTTACAAAGAACTGTAATGGACAATGTTTGGTTAGGGAGGTATCCTTTAAAAGGAATATTTGTAGATCATAAAAAGATGTATGAAGATACAAAGAAAATATTTAAAGAGTTGGAAATTGATGTAGATCCAAAAGCGAAAGTTTCAACATTATCTGTATCACAGATGCAAATGGTTGAGATAGCAAAGGCCTTTTCATATAATTCTAAAATAATAGTAATGGATGAGCCTACATCCTCTCTAACAGAAAAGGAAGTTGGACATCTTTTTAAGATTATCAAAAAGCTTACAGATAGAGGTTGTGGTGTTGTATATATATCTCATAAAATGGAAGAAATAAAAGAGATTTGTGATGATATAACAATACTAAGAGATGGACAGTGGGTTACTACAACTAGTTTAGATGGGTTATCAACTGATGAGATAATAAGTATGATGGTTGGAAGATCTTTAACTCAAAGATTTCCTGAAAAAACAAATGTTCCTCAAGAAGTGGTACTTCAAGTAGAAAACTTAACAGCTAAGAATCAACCATCTATAAAAGATATAACTTTTGAATTGAAAAAAGGAGAAATCCTTGGAGTAGCAGGATTAGTTGGATCTAAAAGAACAGATATAGTTGAAACTATATTTGGAATTAGAGAAAGAGAAAGTGGAAAAGTAATAATAAATGGAAAAGAAATAGAAAATAAAACTAGTTTAGAAGCTATAAAAAATGGTTTTGCACTTGTAACAGAAGAGAGAAGAGCTACAGGTATTTTTCCTCAGTTAAATATTGAATTTAATTCGTTAATATCTAATATGACTAATTACGAAGGAAAAAATAAAATTTTGAACTCTTCTAAAATGTATGGAGATACAAAATGGGTTATTGATTCAATGAGGGTAAAGACACCGAATCAAAAAACTCCTATAGGAAATTTATCAGGTGGAAACCAACAAAAAGTAATAATAGGAAGATGGCTTTTAACTAGTCCGGATATACTGATGTTAGATGAACCAACAAGAGGGATAGATGTAGGAGCTAAATATGAAATTTATCAGTTAATGCTAGACTTGGCAAATAAAGGAAAAGGAATAATTATGATTTCTTCTGAAATGCCAGAGCTTTTAGGGGTTACAGATAGAATATTAGTTATGAGTAATGGAAAAGTAGCTGGAATTGTAAATACTCATGAAACAAGTCAAGAAGAGATTTTAAAATTAGCATCATTATATTTATAAGTTATGGGAGGACAAAATGGAATTTTTTAAAGGTAAAGATACAAAAAAACTTCTATTGGATGGAGGATTATATTTAGTATTATTGATACTTATAGCAGGAATAATTATAAAAGAACCATCTTTTCTAAGTTTTAGAAATATGAGGAATATATTAACTCAATCATCAGTTAGAACAATATTAGCTTTAGGGGTAGCAGGAATAATAGTTACTCAGGGAACAGATTTATCTGTAGGAAGACAAGTAGGGTTATCAGCAGTAATTTCGGCGACATTATTACAGGCAATGACTAATGTAAATAAAGTATTTCCTAATCTAGATACATTACCAATTCCAGCTGTTATAGTTATAATAGGAATTATTGGAGCATTTGTTGGATTTTTAAATGGATTTGTTGTAGCATACTTAAATGTAACTCCATTTGTTGCAACGCTAGGTTCGATGATTATAATCTATGGTGCAAACTCTTTATATTATGATTATGTTGGAGCTTCACCAATAGCAGGATTCTCAAAGAGTTTTACTAATTTTGCTCAAGGCTATTTCACAATAGCAGGATTTAGATTTAACTATCTGATTATTTATGCAGCATTAGCAGTATTGTTTATATGGATTTTATGGAATAAAACAACTTTTGGAAAAAATTTATTTGCAGTAGGAGGAAATCCTGAAGCGGCTAAGGTATCAGGAGTAAATGTAAAAAAGACATTAGTGCTAGTTTATACATTATCTGGAATATTCTATGCTTTTGGTGGAATGTTAGAGGCTGGAAGAGTAGGAAGTGCTACAAATAACCTTGGAAATATGTATGAGATGGATGCTATAGCAGCTTGTGTTGTAGGGGGAGTTTCGTTTTCAGGAGGAGTAGGAACAGTTCCAGGAGTATTAATAGGGGTTATAATTTTTACTGTAATAAACTATGGATTAACTTTTATAGGAGTAAATCCATATTGGCAATATATAATAAAAGGATTAATAATAGTTATGGCAGTTGCATTAGATACATTAAAATATGTAAAGAAAAAATAGAAATAATAAAAAGAATCTAGAGGTATACTCCTCTAGATTCTTTTTTAATCTATATATTTGATGGTTTCTTTTAACTCTAAACTTTTTTTTATATTAATGATTCTTTGATTTTTACTACCACGCCATTTAAGATTTAAATCTTTTTCTTCTATTCGAAACTTTCCATCGACTAAAATATCACATAATTCTATAAGAGACAATAACTTTGGGCTTTCAATAATAGCTTCCCAAGTAAAACCTGACCAAATCCAGATATCTTTTTCAGGAAAAAGATTTTTAAATTTCTTTATAAAAGACACAAGAGGATCTATATTACTGATATAAGTAGGGTCTCCTCCTAATAAAGATAATCCTTTTATACTTTTATCATATTTTTTAAAATAGTTTAAAATATCATTTTCAGTTTCTTCAGTAAATAGAGAACCATAATTTGGATCCCAAGTATCAGAATTAAAACAATCTTTACAATAGTGTGAACAACCACTTACAAAAAGACTAACTCTAATACCTTCCCCGTTAATCATATCTGTATATTTAATACCAGAATAATTCATAATCAATCTCCCATCATTTTACATATGTTTAACTCTATTTATAACCTCTTTTTGTTTTCCTTTATTGAAAGGTCTAGAATCAGGTTGAGCTAAGTAACCACATACTCTTCTTATAACATTCATTTTAGTAGAATCATGATTTCCACATTGTGGGCATTCAAATCCTCTTTCTGTTGCTAAAAATTCTCCATTAAAGTTACAGATGTGACATTTATCAACTGGTTGATTAATTCCCATATAGTGAATCCCAATTGATTGAGCATATCTTAAAACTTGATATACAGCTTCAAGGTTTTTCTTTAAAGAATCAGTTTCAATGTAACTGATATGTCCACCAGCTGCTAAAGTATGTCCAGGAGCCTCTAATCTCAATTTCTCAAAAGGATTTATTTTAATTTTAGAAGAAACGTGGAAAGAGTTATCGTAATATTCTTTATCAGTGATTCCTTCAATTGGACCAAACTCTTTTAAATCTATTTGGGCAAATCTATCACAAAGAGATTCAGAAGGTGTAGAATAAAGAGCGAATCCTAATTTTGTTTCATCTTTAAATTCTTTAACTTTTTTAGAAATATATTCTAAAATTTTAAATGTTTTATCATATGATTCTTCATCTAAGGCAAAGTTTTTACCATATATAAGCTCAGAAACTTCGCTAAGACCAATATAACCAATAGATACGGTAGCATATCCGCCCCAGATTAAATCTTTGATTGTTTCTTTAGCTTGTTTCTCAGAAAGAGCACCGGCCATCCAAAGAATTGGAGCAATTTCTGCAGGAGTATTTTCTAAATATTTAGCTCTGAATATACTATTTTCTTTACAAAGGTTTAAAATTTCATCTAATTCTTTATAGAATCCAGCTTCGTTACCTCTATTTTTTATAGCGATTTTAGGTAAGTTAATTGTAGTAGCTCCAATATTAAATCTACCTGAGTATTTTTCATTTCCGTTTTCGTCCCACCAAGGAGATAGGAACGCTCTACATCCCATAGGATAAACAACAGTACCGTTTTTAACTTGTTCTGGTGTAACGAATAAGATATCAGGATAAACAGATTTTGTCATACATTCAAAAGCAAGTTGAGATATATCCCAGTTTGGATCTTCAGGATTGAAGTTTAATCCATCGCAAACAGCATAAACGATTTTAGGGAATATAGCAGTCTCTTTTTTTGCTCCAAATCCTTCCATTCTAGTTTTGAACACAAATTTTTGAACTAATTTACCTTCCCAAGATGTTTCAGTTCCTATTCCTATAGTAGTAAAAGGAGTTTGACCATTAACTGTAGATAAACTATTGATTTCATATTCTAAACCTTGCATAGACTGTTTTACAGACTCCTCAGTCATATCTACAGTATAATCAAAAGCGTTTGGATATTTTGCTTTTAAAGATTCATTAGAGTAGTTGATATCAGTTGTAGAAAGAATTGAATCGATTTCACTTTGAGTTAATCTTTCTATATACTTTAATCCTTTTGCAAAATGTTTTTTAAATGTTTTAACAATATATGGAACTAATGCTCTGTCAAGGTAAGGAATAGAGCATCCACCATAAGTATTCGAAGAAACAGAAGCGATAATTTGTACAATATGTCCAACTGCAACTTCAACAGAGTTAGGTTCTAACATTTTAGCATTACCGATATTGCATCCACCTTTTAACATTTGTTCAATATTAACTAACTCACAATTTGTTTCTCTAAAAAGAAGGTAATCTAAATCATGTATGTGTATTCTTCCACTTTCATGAGCTTCTTTTAAGTGTTTTGGTAGAATTCTATTTAAATAATAATCTTTCGATGAAATACCAGCTAATAAATCTCTTTGTACAGAGATTGTTTTTCCATCTTTATTAGCATTTTCATTTAACATATCTTCGTTAGATGCGTCGATTAATTCACCAATTTTTTTATATATAACCTGTTCTTTTTTTCTTAGCTCATTTTTAACAGTACGATATTCTTGATAAGAAAGTGCAATATCTTTTTCAGAAGATCCCATAAGTTTTTTTACAACAATATCCTGGATTTCCTCAACATGCATCTTAGGAGTATCAAGATTTTCTATTTGAGACGCTATTTTCTCAATAAGATCGGTATTAACTAATTTTTCTTTTTGATTAAAAGCCATAGTAATAGCTCTAACAATTCTACTTTTATCAAAGTTTACAGTTGATCCATCTCTTTTAATAACTTCTTTCAAAGAAATCACCCCATTTTTATTTTTTTCTTCAATTATTATACACATTTTTATATAATTCTACAAATGTGTAAAAAAGTAAAAATGATTAAAAAAATGGTTAAAAAAAAATATTTGACAGAAAAATATAGAGTTACTAAAGCAAAATGAAGTTAAAAAAATAATCAAATTAAAAAAAATAGAGCAAAAAAAATTCATAGAAAAAAATAAAAAACACAATATATATTG
>NZ_KI518202.1 GCF_000479045.1 Cetobacterium somerae ATCC BAA-474 | reverse complement strand
AATATTTTTGATAAAACTTTTGAAGAAATTCCTTTAAATTTTGAAGAGAAAATGATAAAAAATGAGAATCAAGAAATTGAAAATTCAATTATTAAAGAAAAAATTACAATGGATCAATACGAAAAATTATATAAAAAATATTTAGAAGAAAAAAATCTAACACATAATCCATTTATTAGAAAAGCTTTTGATATTTCTAATATAAGTAAATATGAGATTATAGAGCGTAATAATGATGACAATGATAATCACCCTCCATTACCACCTATAGAGGAATTATCTGAAAAAGCTCAAAAAGAAGCTAACGAATATGCAAGAAAAAAAGAACTTAAAGAACAATATATGAATGAAATTCATGGAATAGCTAAAGAAGTTAGAAAATATATAGCTGAACAAAAATTAGAAATAGAAAGACTTTCTTCAAATATACTTTCTAGAAAAATAAACCAAAAGAAAATAAATCAATATAAAGAAGAAAATGAGTTCTTAGAACAACTAGTTTGTGAATTTGGAATGTGGGGAGTTCGGTTAACAACCTATAAAGGTTATGAATTACTAGGAGAAGTTGAAAATAATTTTAATGAAAATATTGTAGAAACTGTAGAAATATTCAATCTGATTTTTGAAAGAATGGAAATAGAAAAAAGATTAGATAAAGAATTTTTTGAAAATATGATAGTTGATTGTATTGATACTAAGTATTCATCAGCTGAAAATATATCGACTTCAGAACTTAAAAAAAGATTTTCTTTAGCTGATATTTCTGAAGATAAATTATTATCAAAAACTGGAAAAAAGTTAGTAGGAGGAGCTTTACTTTCTAGATTGGAAAAAATAGCTAAAGAGGAAAAAATAGAGATAGAATATAAGGGAACGATAATCGCTTAAAATTAAAACTTATATTATTTAATTAAATTATGTTATCATCTATTATATTTATATATAGAAAGTAATTTTAAAGAAATTAGAGGGGGATTTGTAATGATCGAAATTATTGTCAACGCACCAAAGGGTGGAGTTGGTAAAACAACCATTTCAACAAATATAGCACTATACTTAAAAAATGCTAACGTTAAAGTTAAAGCAATTGATTTAGCACAGGGAGAATTATTAACTTCTGAATTAAATGATCAAAATTTTTCATCTCAAGATATTATTACCTGTGAATTAGGAAGTATTAGTAAGAAAGGAGTTATCAAACCGTTTGGAGTAAATAAAAAAGAAATTGTTATTGATAGAAAAAAGGAATTGGAATTTATAGTAGTTGATACAGATGATTATGTTGATGTTTTAACTGATTTATTAAAAACAAACGATAGAGAAATATATGTAGTTGTTCCTATTATTTCTGGAAAGTATGAACTGAAAAGAATTCCAAAAGATATGGAACAAGTTTTAAAAAGCTTATTGCTACAATCGAAAACAAACGTTAAGATTTTTTTTCTTCTTAACAAAATAAATTCAAAAGAGGAGGAAAAAAAGTGTAGAGACGCATTAAAAGATAGAGCATTAGATTCTTATATTTTAGATGCTAAAGTTACATATCATAAAAATCTAATTTGTACTGATAATTCAATTTTGAATTCACAAATAGAAAAAATTTTACAAGAAATGGAGATTATATAATGGGAATTTTATCAAAAAACTTATTAGAAAATGTAAATTTAAATACTCCACATTCTATATATTTAAATAAAAATATTAATAATGAATTAATTGAAAACGTAATGGTTCAAGAGTTATTTATTTTTTTTAGAAGAAGAAAATTTCAATATCTATTGGAAGATATGGTTGATTTTATAGTTTTTAAAAATTTACAAAAAACAAATCTTTTAAATCAATTCTCTATTAAAGACTTAGAAGAAAATAAATTTGATAAAGAAAATAGTGAAATATATCATCTTCAAAAATGGAAATATTTATATT
>NZ_KI518201.1 GCF_000479045.1 Cetobacterium somerae ATCC BAA-474 | reverse complement strand
AATTAAAAAGGATTTTATTTTTTTAATAGTATTTTAATATATCATAATTATTTTTAACTAAATAGATTTTAAAGGTGGTGTTATGAGTACTGATTTCGCAATATTAGCATTTTTTAGCTTAATGTTAACCTATCTTTTAATTTGTGAGATATTTACTATTTTATTTAGACTTACTGGACTTACAGAAGAAACTGCACGTTTTCAAGTAATTTCTATGCTAACAACTTGTGGTTTTACAACTGTTGAAAGTGAGCTTATCACATCTTCTAGAAAACGAAGAAAATTGGCTTTTGTAACAATTCTTTTTGGTTATATATTTTCTGTTACAATTGTTTCCATGGTTATAAATTTTTTTATGAGATTAACTGATGGAAATATTTTTCATTTAATTGTTAAAGTTCTTATAGCAATAATTGCACTCATTATTATCTGGTACTCTCTTTTAAAAGTTAATTTTGTAAAAAATAATTTCGATCGTTTTATAAGTAAAATTGGTATTAAAGCAATGTTTAAAAATCAGCATAATCCGATAATGATTCTTGGAGTTTTTAAAACTGAAGTTATTGCTGAAGTTACAATAACTAATCTTCCTGAGGAATTATCTAACGTTCAATTAAAAAATTCTAATATTCGTTTAAACTACACTCTCCAAATTCTAACTATTATAAAAAATGAGGATGTATCTATTGGTGTAACTGGTGAAAGTATTTTAGAGAATGGCGATAAAGTCATTATCTTTGGAACTTTAAAAAATATAAAAAAACTTTTTGTAAAAGAAAAAGATTTTTTATAAATTGCTATTGATGTTTTCTTATTTATGAGGTATGTTTATAATAACCCTAAATTATTTTTTAAAGGAGGCATTATGAAAAATATAGTATTTGATATTGGTAATGTTCTGCTAGATTTTCATCCACAAGAATTTTTAAAAGGATTAGGATTTGAAAAAAATATTGAAGATAGGTTATACAAATTAATTTTTTTAAGTGACGAATGGAAAGAGTTAGATCGTGGTTCTATCGACTATGAAGTTGCTGAAAAGATTTTTAAGACAAAAGCCCCTGATTTAAAAAAAGAGATATCTATTGTTCTTGATAAGTGGCACGAAATGCTTATTCCTATTGAAGCAAACGTTAATCTCTTAAAATCATTAAAAGATTATGGATATAATATTTATTATCTTTCTAACTTTCAAAAAGATGTTTATGAGAAAATGTATAATAAGCATGATTTTTTAAGAATTGGAAATGGTGGCGTTATTTCATATCAAGTTAATACTTTAAAACCTGATCATTTTATATATGCAATTCTTCTTTCAAAATATAATTTAAATCCTAGTGAAACACTATTTATAGATGATAATTTCGATAATATTGAAGAAGCTAAAAAAATAGGTTTTCATAGTGTATTATTTACAAATTGTGATGAACTTAAAAATTCGATTAAACCACTACTTTAATTTTAAAATATAATAAAAAGAACTCTAATTTTTTAAGAGTTCTTTTTTATTTTATTATTTTTACAATAATTTGAATTAATATAGGATAAAAACTTACAATTGATACCAATCTCATTAACTGGATAATCGCAACTTTTGGAGTATCTGCTCCCATTTCACTTGCAATAATAGAAATATCTGATACTCCTCCTGGTGCTGCTGAAAAAAGAGACGTTGCTATATTAAAGTTACTTGATTTATAAACTATTAAACCAATAATAATATTCATAAATAAAAATCCTACAATAACAATAACAACCAAATGTAATAACTGTCCCATTTCTAAAACATCTTTTAAAGATACTTTAGTTCCTATCAAAGCTCCTCCAAACATCTGAATTAATTGTCTCAAAGGAATTGGC
This sequence comes from Cetobacterium somerae ATCC BAA-474, assembly GCF_000479045.1. NCBI lineage: Bacteria > Fusobacteriati > Fusobacteriota > Fusobacteriia > Fusobacteriales > Fusobacteriaceae > Cetobacterium > Cetobacterium somerae. Next base: position 16,824 of record NZ_KI518201.1, on the reverse strand, counting down.
ATAACTCCTCTATTCAAAAAAATATTAAATATTCCAACTCCAATCATAGAAAAACTCAAGGCTCCTGCTGGTACTTTTGATAAATACCCTATATACCCTATTACAATTCCAACAACTATTGTTAAAATTATATTCTCTAAACTATTTTTCTTATCAGATTTGCTTTTTTCATAAGTTTTTACTACTTCAGCCTCTCCTTTTTTTCTTATTATTTTTTTTAAAAAAATGGGAATAACTCCAATTACAGATATTAATCTAATTAGTTGAAACATCACAACCTTAGCTGAATCAGCATTTAGTTCATGAGCAATCAGAGTCATATCCATCATGCCACCAGGAGCAGTTGAAAATAATGCTGTTGCTAAATCTAATGATGAATTCTTATAAAGTACATATCCTAAAATAAAATTCATTAATGCCATACAACTAACTATTAGTATTGCTGGCTTTAATACCTCTCTTAATCCTAAAATGTCCTTCTTTTCTATTCTTGCACCAATAAATGCTCCTGTAGCTATCTGTGTCAACACCTTATACTCTTGTGGCATTATAGCCTTACCTGAAAATAAATTAAAAATCGAAACCAAAACCATAGATCCAATCATAGCTCCTGCTGGTATTTTTAATTTTAAACCAATTTTCCCTCCAACTATAGCTACAATTATAGTTATTAAAAACTCCATCATCCCCTCCAAATAATATCGTTGAATTTATCTTATCATATTTCTTGAAAAAGATATATTTTTTCTTAACTTATTCTATTGATAATAACTTATTTATGAGGTATACTCGCAATAATAGGTTTTTATAGTCATTAATATAATTTATATGGAGGTATGTATTTATGAAAACATCATATAATGAAAAATTATTAAGAATCAATTTAACAACCAATGAAATAAAAGTAGAGCCTTTAAATTTAGAAATTGCTAAAAAATTTATTGGTGCAAGAGGATTAGGGAGTAAAATTCTTTTAGACGAAATCGATCCCAGTGTTGATCCTTTATCGAGCGAAAATAAATTAGTTATTATGACTGGACCTGTTACTGGAGCATCTGTTCCAACAGGTGGCAGATATGTTGTTGTTACAAAATCTCCTCTTACTGGTATGATTGCTTGCTCTAACTCCGGTGGTGAATGGGGAGCTAAATTAAAATATTCAGGTTTTGATGGCATTATCATAGAAGGTAAAAGTAGTACTCCTAAATATTTATATATTAATGATGACAAAGTCGAGATTTTAAATGCACATCATGTTTGGGGAAAAACTAGTACCGAAACTGATATTTTTTTAAAAGAGAAATATCCTCAAGCTTCTGTTTTGAATATTGGTCCTGGAGGTGAAAATCTCTCTCTAATGGCTGCTATTATAAATGACACTGATCGAGCTGCTGGTAGATCTGGAGTAGGAGCTGTTATGGGATCTAAAAATTTAAAAGCAATTGTTGTTAATTCCTCAAAAAATTCAATCCCTGTCAATAATCCAGATGCTCTAAGAAAAGAATTAGTTATAGCAATGAAAAAAATAAAAGAAGATGGTGTAACTGGTACTGGTCTACCTACTTATGGAACTGCTGTTCTTGTAAATATTATAAATGAAACTGGAAGTTTTCCTACAAATAATTGGCAAGGATCATATTCTCAAAATGCAGAAAATATAAGTGGAGAAACTCTTACTGAAAAATATTTAAAAAGAACATATAACTGTCACCGATGTCCAATAGGTTGTGGACGAGTTGTAGAACGAGAAGGAAAAGAAATTGGAGGTCCTGAGTATGAAACTTTATGGGCATATGGTGGAAATTGTGGAGTCTACGATATACCTACAATTAATGAAGCTAATTTTTGGTGCAATGAACTTGGATTAGATGCAATATCTGTACCTTGTACTATTGCCGCTGGAATGGAACTATACGAAAAAGGCCTTATCTCTGAAAATGATTGCGAAGGCATTCCTTTAAAGTTTGGAAGTAAAATTGCTGTAGTTGAATGGACAAAAAGAATTGGATTTGGAGAAACTCCTCTCGGTAAATTAATGGCTTTAGGTTCACAAAGATTGTGTGAGTATTATGGTCATCCTGAAATCTCAATGTCTGTTAAAAAACAAGAACTTCCTGCATATGATGCTCGTGGGATACAGGGTATTGGTTTAAATTATGCTACTAGTAACCGTGGGGGATGCCATGTTAGAGGCTATATGATATCTCCTGAAATTTTAGCTCACCCTGAGTTATTAGATCGAACTGTTACAGACAATAAAGCCTCTTGGACTAAAATATTCCAAGATTTAACTGCTGTTATTGATTCTATGGGAATGTGTCTATTCACTTCTTTTGCCCTTAATGCAGAGGATTATACTAACTTCTTAAATGCTGCTACTGGTACTGAACACACTGTAACATCACTTTTAGATACTGGTGAACGAATCTATAACTTAGAAAGAATTTTCAATAAAAGAGCTGGAATGAAACCTGAAGATGACAAACTTCCTAAACGTCTTTTAAAAGAAGCTATTGTAGATGGTCCTTCTAAAGGACTTAAAAGTAAACTTGATATAATGCTTCCTGAATATTACAAAGCTCGTGGATGGGAAAATGCTTTTCCTACAAAAGAAACTCTACAAAAACTAGGATTAGAAGATTTATGTTAGAGATTCGCTTTTTTGCTACTCTTAGAGATAATAGAGAAAATATTATAAAAATACCATTTTATCAAGATATTACAGGAGTTCAACTTCTTAAAATCTTTAATATTTCACAAGATCAAGTATCTATATTTTTAGTTAATGGCTTTCATCGCTCTTTAGATATAAAACTTTGTGATGACGATATTATTTCAATTTTTCCACCTGTTGGTGGTGGCTAATGGAAAAAAGATATATCAAAAATTTTGACTCATTAAGTGAATTTGAACAAAAAATTATAAAACAAAAAAACATTTTAGTTATTGGCCTTGGTGGTCTTGGTGGATTTGTTTTAGACTCTTTAGCTCGACTAGGAGTAAATAAAATTAAACTCATCGATTTTGATAATTTTGATATTACTAATTTAAATCGCCAACTTTTATCAACAGAAAAAAATATTGGTCTCTCTAAAGTTTTAGAGGGAAAAAAATATATTAACTCAATTAATTCTTTGATTGATGTAGAGATTTTTAATTATAAATTTGAAGAATGTTGCTTTAAAACTATTTTTGAAGACATAGATATCGTTTTCGATTGCTGTGATAATATAATTACTAAGTTCAATATCGAAGAACAATGTCAAATTTTCAACACACCCCTTATTTATGGAGCAGTTGCAGGATATTTCGGACAAGTCAGTTGTATTTTACCTAATTTTACATTATTAAAACAAATTTATCCAAAAAAAAATATTGAAGGAGTGGAAAGTAAAACAGGTAATCTTTGCTTTGTCGTATCAATTGTAGCATCTTTACAAATAAATATTTTTCTTAAATTAATTTTAAAAAAAACAATAAAAACTAATGGTTTTTATTATATAGATATGAATATTTTTGAAATTCAATGGATTTCTTTTGAAATTAAAAAGGAAAAATGAACTATTTTCAATAGATTAATTGTAGATATCAATATATTTGGAGGTTTTTATGAAAAAAGCACTTGTTATTTTTAAAAGTGGAGATGATCTTAATTTAATAATTGAAAGTTGTCTTTCATTAAAAAAAGAATTTGGTTTTGAGATAACTCCTGTTTATGCATTAAATGTAAACCCTTTTATTAACAATTCTGAAGATTCAGCAAATCTTCTTGAAGATTTTTCTGAACTTCAAGATGATTTTTTAGATAAAACAAAAGAAAAGTTAATTGAACATAAGTTAAATGCTCATCTACTTACAATTGTTCAAGTTACTACAGAAAATTTAAAAAACCTTTTAAGATTAAATGATCTTCTTATTTACCAAGAAGGATTATTTTTAGGAGATCTTTTTTTAGAAATTTTAAAAACTATATATAGACCAATTATAGTTTTAAGAGGTAAACCTTTAAGTTTTGAAAATATCGGTATTGTATCTGATGATGGAATAAAAGTTAATAAAAGTGTTTATAATTTCCTTACTTTATTTTCAACTACAGATATTGAAAAACTTGATGTTTTTACATGGAACTATAAGAAAAATGAACATACTTTACTTGAACTTATTCACGATAAAGGAGTACTACCAAATTTAAGAGGTTTCTCTTCACCTTTAGATGATATTGAAGATTTTTATTTCGAACTTAATAAAACATCTCTTTTAATCATGGGAAATCTTAGTCATTCTTTTTTCTTTGAAAAAGTAACTAATCGTATGGGTTTAAACATTTTAGAGCATGTTAATACTCCAATTTTTATAGCTTAAAAGGAATTTAAAAAGAGACTTATCAGTCTCTTTTTTTTATGTTATAATCTACCTCAGCGTAAAAATTTTAAAAGGAGTTAATAATGAAATTTCGTTCAATTGATTTAGAGAAGGATTCTATAAGTAGGTTATTTTTTAATTTTTCTTTTCCTGCTGTTATGGGAATGTTAATATCGGCTTTCTATGTTATTGTTGATGGCATTTTTATTGGTAGAGGAATTGGTGGAGATGGTTTAGCTGCTATAAACTTAGCTTATCCCATTATTACACTAACTATAGCTTTAAGTTTGATGTTTGGAACTGGTGGTGCAACAGTTATTTCTATAAAACAAGGAGAAGGAAATTTAAAAGAAGTTAACAGATACTTTTCACATATGATTATTTTAAATGTCATATCATATATTCTTATTTGTTCATTAACTCTTATTTTTCAAGATAAAATAATTTTCTTACTTGGAAGCAGTGAGAAACTTTTCTATTTAACTAAAGCTTATTTAATTCCTGGAGTTATTTTTAGTATATTTTTTATGCTTTCTATATCCTTAAATGCAGTTGTTAGAAACAATAATAGCCCAAATTTTGCTATGGCCTCTATGGGAATAGGTGCGATTGTCAATATTGTACTAGATGCTTTATTCATAATTAAATTTAAGTGGGGAATGTATGGTGCTGCTTATGCTACTGGAATTGCTCAAATGGCATCTGCATTATTTTTACTCTCATATTTCTTTAGGAAAGACTGTAATATAAAATTTATAAAAGAGACTTTAAATTTACAAATTATAAAAAGAATCTGCTCAAATGGCTTTTCATCATTCATTTTAGAGTTTGCTGTCGCTATTATTACAATTTTATTCAACTCTACTTTAATGATTTTAACTGGCGAGATTGGAGTTGCTGCTTTTAGTATAATTGCATATATTTTCTATGTTTTTAGAATGATTTTTAATGGTTTAGCTCAAGGAATTCAACCCATCATTAGTTATAATTTTGGTGCTAAACACCGAGATCGAATTAAAGCAACTTTAATTTTAGGACATAAAATTTCTTTAATTGTCGCTTTATCAATTCTTTTTTTCGTTTATTTTGAAAGAAATTTTATTATAGAATTTTTTAATGGTGATATAGAGTTAATTAAACTTGCTTCTAGAGGTCTTTTAATCTATTCCTCAGCTGTTATTTTTTTAGGAGCGAACTTTATAAATATATCTTATCTTCAATCTATGGAAAAATCTACTTTTGCTAATATTTTATCTTTTGGAAGAAGTTTTGTGTTTATTATTATTGGTATATTTACTTTACCTGATTTTATAGGAATTGACGGTGTTTGGCTTTCTCTACCTTTCGCAGATTTTATGACATTCATAACAGGTGCTGCAGTAACATTGAAAAAGAAAAACAGAAAAATCTTATAATTTTTTTTAGTTAGAAAAAGAAATTAACTTTTATTTAGTATATATTTAGCATAATACTTTTATAATAAAAGGAGGGAAATCTATGCTGCACTTTGTACACGACTTTGAATTCTTAGGACTAGCGAAGAAAAATTTTACTGATGATTATGGAAACGAGATGAGTCAACTATACTATATATATAAATGTAAAAAATGCCATAAAATTAGAATCAAAGAGTTTATGGTGTCTAAATCTGATGAATCTGATGGAATTCCTACAGTATTAGGTTTATATCGTAATGCTCTTGATTGTGATGTAATTAAGGCTATTGAAATCTCTTAATCTTGCTGTAATTAAGGAGGCTATTAAATGTTTTTAAAAGAATTTAAAGAGTTTGCCATAAAAGGAAACGCTATAGATTTAGCTGTTGGTGTTATTATTGGTGGTGCTTTTGGAAAGATTGTTAGTTCTATTGTAAATGATATTTTAATGCCTATTATTGGCATATTTTTAGGTGGAGTTAATTTTAGCAATTTGAAGTATGTTATTAAACCTGCTGAAGGAACTGTGCCTGAGGCGGCTATACGATATGGTAATTTTATCCAATCTGTTGTTGATTTTACTATAATTGCATTTTGTATTTTTTTGATGGTTAAAGGTATTAATCATCTTCGTAAAAAAGAGGAGGCACCTCCTGCTCCTGGTCCTAGTAAAGAGGAGATTCTATTAACAGAAATCAGAGATCTTTTAGCTAAAAAATAACTTTAAACAAAAGAAAAGGATTGTCCTAAATATGACAATCCTTTTTTATTATTTTCTATTATCAAACTCTAATTTTATTTCATCTAATATTTTTTCACTTTTTAATATTTTTATTCCTGTTAAAGTAAGAGCTAATACAGCTTCTTCCATACCTTTATAAGCTCCATCTTCAATTGTACACTGTGCTAATTCTCTGCTATGACTAATTACATCTTTATATAAAGGTAAATATGGATGAATTGTCGCACACACATGACTTACATCTCCTGCATCAGTAGATCCACTATCCTCCGAATCTTTCATTTCAGTTATTCCTATATCTTTTAAACTTTCCTCGTAAAGATTCATTAAAGTTTTGTTTGTTATTAAATCTAAAAAACTTGTTTCGTAGTTTTCTATTTCTAATTTAGTTCCTGAAGAAATTGCAGCACCTTTAGCACAATTTAATACTTTTTCTAAAAGTGTATCCAATTCATTTTTATTTCTTGATCTTACATAAAAATTAGCTACAGCTAAATCTGGAATTATATTAGCTGCTTCTCCACCTTTTGTTATAATTCCATGTACTCTATCAGTTGGTAGTATTTGTTGTCTTAATGCGTTTATTGTGTTGAATAAATTAATTACACCATCTAAAGCATTTATTCCTAAATGAGGAGATCCAGCTGCATGAGAAGTTTTCCCCTTAAATGTAAATTGTAAAGCTTCCATAGCCTGACTCGAACTACTTCTCAAGTGTAAATTTCCACTTGTAGGATGAACTATCATCGCAACATCAATATTATTAAATGCTCCAGATTTAACCATAGCTACCTTTGCCCCATCTGTTTCTTCCGCTGGCGTTCCAATAACTAATACTTCTCCACCATATATATTTACAAACTCTCTTAAAAGTATTCCAGCAGCACTACTAGTTACACCTAAAATATTATGACCACATCCATGACCTATTTCTGGAAGCGCATCATATTCAGCTAAATAAGCTATTCTTGGTCCAGGTTTTTCTCCTACATAATTTGCTAAAAAGGCTGTTTCAATTCCACAATAACCTTTCTCTATAAAAAATCCATATTTACTTAAAATTTCACAATGTCTATCTCTTGCTTTAAATTCTTTTAAACCTAATTCTGGATTTTCAAAAAGATAGCTATTTAAATCTTTTAATTCTTCAAAAATTTCCATATATCTTTCTTTTAATTCTAATATAATTTTTTCCAAATTCATCCCTCCTAGTTTATTTTAAAATTTTTATTTAATACAAAGCTTTTATTTTTTTCTTTTTTATTTATAAACATAGTTTTAGCCAGATAAATTGCACTAAATCCAGCTACTAATTTGGCTACAATGAAAGGTAATATATTATCAGGAGAAACTCCTGCCACAAATCCTAACTGTCCTCCAAAAACATATGAACCTGCTACCGCAAATGCGCTATTTATTATTTTACTGTTATTATCCATTTTATTAAAAATTCCAAACATTGGTATACTACTCACTAAAGATGCCATAAAACCAGCTGTACCACTCTCATCTATTCCTAATAAAGAGCCCATTTTTTTCAAAGTTTCTTTAAAATATTTTTCTATAAAATATAACAATGGATAAGCACCACTTAAAGTTAAAGCTACTCTTGTAACTATCTTCATGCTTTCATCTATAGGATTTAATCCTTTAATTATTGAATATCCGAACATAGTTTCTATAATAGTTAAAACTAATCCTAAAGTTATTACTACTGTCATTCCTTTCCCAAATTTATCAAATAACTTGCAAGTTTTCTCTGGAAAAAACCATAGTCCTGTACAAATTATTCCTGAAAAAATTACTACCGGTATTAAATTGTGAACAATTAAAATTATATCAAGACCCATAATTACTCCTGCCACAAAGCAGCCTAAAGGAATTGTAGCTACACCACTCAATATTCCTTTAGAAAAATTCTCTTTTGACAAGTCATCAATAATTCCAAAAGCTACAGGCATTGTAAAAATTACTACTGTTCCTAACATTGAACCTAATATTATTCCTGAAAAATCGATTAATTCCTTATTTATTGCTAAATCTTTCGCTAAAAAATATCCTCCCATATCTGTTGCTAAAATTGAGTTTATATATATCGAGGGATCAATCCCAGTTAAAAAGTAAAGTTTTTCAACAAATGGTTTTGAAAATTTTGAAATTAATGGACTTATCGATAAAATTCCTAACATAGCAAGTATCAAAGGACCCGCTACATATATTCCTTCTTGAAATCTTTTTCCATATCCCAATTTATTTCCAAAACATCTATCTAAGGCTCCTAAAACCGCAAAAAAAGTTAGAATAAAAAATATAACTTTCAACTTTAATCCTCCTAATTCTATTTTTATCAATTGATTATATCATGAATATAAAAAAAATCTAGTACTAACGTACTAGATTTCTATTTATTTTTATATTATTTTACAACTTTACTTCTAAATAAATCAAACACTTCTTTCACTGATAAAATCTCGTTAATTTTCCACGCATCTTTTCCTGCAAAGAAAATTCCTTCTAATGAATCACCTTCATGACCTTTTATCAAACTATCTTTTACACAAAATTTTCTGCTACATTTTTTTAAACAACTTGTACACTTTTTAGGAGTTAATTTTTCTTCGTTAATAACTCTTTTTACATATGGTGATACTATAGCATTTGCTGGAAGACCTGCAGAGCTCATAATTTGAACTACATCTCCCTCTTTTGAATTAACATACATTTCTTTAAATTCTTGACTTACCTCACACTCCTCAGTTGCTATAAATCTACTTCCCATTTGAACTCCATCCACACCTAAAGCCATCATTCTTTCTGCATCTTCTGGTGTAATTACCCCTCCAGCTCCAAAAACTGGAATTGAAACACCATTTACTATCTCTTCAACTATATCCCAAGAATCTTTATCTGTTCCTAAATGTCCACCTGCGTTCCCACCTTCCACAACAATGGCATCCGCACCTAATTTTTCAGCTATCTTAGCTAATTTTAAACTTGAAACTATTGGAATAATTTTTACTCCTGTTCCTTTTACAGTTTCAAATATATCTCTTGAGAATCCTGCTCCACAGATTATCATATCGACTTTCTCTTCTATCGATACTTTTACTGCCTCTGCAAAATTTGATGCAGCAACCATTATATTTACTCCAAGTGCTCCACCTTTTTCTATAATCATCTCTTTTGCTTTTCTTATTTCTTCTCTAAATTCTTCTGCTGGAATTGCAGTTCCTGATATAACACCAACTCCTCCTTGATTTGCTACTGCTGAAGCTAATCTCGACATTGATGCTCTTATTCCCATTCCTCCTTGAATAATTGGTACCTCTATATTTAAATCTCCTATTTTCACTTAAATTCACCTCCAAGTATAATAACACTTGTTATAATAACATATGTTATCAAAAAATGGAAACTTTTTTTATTTAAATTTCACCCTTGACTTTAAACAATATATGGAGTATATTCATATTAATGTTAAATAATATAACAGGACACTTAGATAAGGAAATGAGGTTTGATTCCTCTACGGCCCCGCCACTGTAATTTGGACGAAAGTATTTTATACCACTGGATTTATTTCTGGGAAGGTTTACGAGTAGAATGAAAAGAGTCAGGATATTTATCTCTAGTGAATTATCTTCGAGGGAGGAACTAAATATGATGAAATTTTGGCATTTTTTTCCTTAAGTCTATATAAATATCTTTAATAACATGAATTTTTTTGACTATAAGGAAAACAAACTAAAAAAACTTTTATAAAAACAAACAAACTTTTAAACAAACTTTTAAAAGCTCTCTAATCTAGAAATGTTGTCTAGAATAGAGAGCTTTCCTATTTTTTTAAATCATTTTCTCAAAAAATACTTTGTATGTTCTATAAGTTTCATATATATCTAATTTTGATGATACTTCAAATGGTGAGTGCATTGCTAAAAGTGCTGGTCCTACATCTATTGTTTTTATTCCTACTTCAGCTAAAAACATCGCAACGGTTCCTCCTCCACCTTCATCAACTCTACCTAATTCACCAATTTGCCAAGTAATTCCATGAGTATTTAATAGATTTCTTATACTCCATACATACTCTGCATCTGCATCATTTGTTCCGCTCTTACCTCTAGCTCCTGTAAATTTAGTTACAACAATACCATAATTTAATTTTGCTGCATTTTGAGGTTCATGAACTCCTTTAAATATAGGGTCCATTGCTGCATTTACATCTGATGATAATGCATTCGAATTCCAAAGAGTTTTTCTTAAATCTAAATCATTATATGCCCCTTGAATTTTGTTGATTAAATCACTTGTAAAATATTCTAAATAATTAGATTGTAATCCTGTTGATCCATGGGAACCTGTTTCTTCTTTATCTGCTAAAAAACAAACCGCTGTTTTTACTGGAATTTCACTTAAATCTAATATTGCTCTCAATGAAGTGTAACCACAAACTCTATCATCTTGACCATAAGCTCCAATAAGAGATCTATCTAATCCCACATCTTTAGCTTTAAAAGCTGGAACTAATTGAAATTCTGCCGATATAAAATCCTCTTCTATCATATTATATGTTCTGTTTAACTCTTCTAAAATTTGATATTTTATTAATTCTTTAATTTCACTATTTTTAACTTCAGTTGGTATAGATCCAACTATTATTTGCAACTCTTCACCTTTTATAACTTCAGAAGTTTGTCTATCTCCTTGATATTTCGCAGCTAAATGTGGTAATAAATCTGGTATTGTAAATACAGGATCGTCCTCTTTTTCTCCTATTATAATATCTCTTCTTTCTCCATTAGCTAAAATAACAACACCATGTAAAGACAAAGGTATTGATGCCCATTGATATTTTTTTATTCCACCATAATAATGCGTTTTCATATACGCTAGCTCTAGCTCTTCATATAGTGGATTTTGCTTTAAATCTATTCTTGGAGAATCAATATGAGAAACTACATAATTTATTCCTTTTTTGATATCTTCTTTTCCCACCACTACTAAAACCAAATTTTTCTCTCTGTTTACATAATAAACTTTATCCCCTGCTTCTAATCTTTCCTTTGAATTAGCACATACAAACCCATTTTTTTTAGCTAATTCTAACCCAAATCTTACATATTCTCTTTCTGTTTTTCCTAAATCTAAAGAAGTTTTATATTCTTGACAAAAATCAAATATTTTTTCCCTCTCCAAATCCTTATTTTTCCACCCATTCTCTTTTTTTAATAACATTTTCTCCTCCTTTTATTCATCATAAAAATTTTCAAGACTATCTATTTGCGAATATACAACTGCTGCTAATTTATGCGATAAATGCCTAACTCTTTTTTCTGAATCTATTTTTATCAAAGGTTCTTTTATTACTTTTACTCTCATTTTCTTTAATCTATTTATATCTAATTCAACAAGTGTACTGCCTTCGTCACTGTATCTTTTAAGTATCTCTTCTGGTATCTCAACTGAATTAACTATCACTTTATCAATCATATCAAATCCTACATGTCTATTTATTGATTCTATGTGATCTGCAACGCTATAATTTTCTGTTTCCCCCATTTGTCCCATAGCATTGCAAATATAAATTTTTTGTGCTTTTGATTTCTTTAAAGCCTCTTGCATATTCTCTAATAGTAAATTTGGAATAATACTTGTATAAAGACTTCCTATAGAAAATACTATTAAATCAGCTTCTTCAATAGCTTTAATATTTTCCTTTGGACTATTTACTTTTCCATCATAAAAAACTCTTTTTATTTTTTCTCCTAAAACTGGTATATCTGATTCACCAAATACAAATCCTCCACTCGTCTTTTCTGCTATTAACTCTATTTTTTCTAAGGTTGCAGGAAGTATTTTTCCATTAATATTAAAAAGTTTTCTAAGTCTTCTTAAGGCAACTTGTACATCGCCCGTAATCTCTGTCATTGCTGTTATTAACAAATTTCCTAATGGATGAGCGCCTATTGAAGAATCCTCTCTAAACCTATATTGAAAAACCTCCTCTATTAAAGGCTCTACATTACTCAAAGCTATCATCACATTTCTTAAATCACCTGGTGCTGGTATATTAAATTCTTTCTTTAAAATACCACTACTTCCACCACTATCTGCAACAGAAACAATAGCTGTTACATCTATTGGAAAGTGTTTTAACCCTCTTAATACTACAGAAAGTCCACTTCCACCTCCTATTACTACTACTTTTGGATTTCTCATTACTATTCCCCTTTTTATTTTTAATTATATTTATATTTTATAACATTCTTTTGCAAAAAAAAACTATATTTGTTAAAATAGTTATATATTTTAAATAATGGAGGGGTTTTATGAAAAATAATCATGGAGCAAATCTTCATCAACTATCAGAAACATTGGGTATTAATGAAAATCAAATTATTGATTTTAGTTCAAATATAAATCCTTTTGGACTTAGTCCTAAAGGATTAAAAAAACTAAAAGATAACCTACAACTTGCAAGTATTTATCCTGATCCTGATTATATAGAATTAAAGGCTAGTATTTCAAGCTACTGTAATTGTAATTCAGAAAATATTGTTTTAGGTAGTGGAGCTACAGAACTTATATCTTCTACAATTAAAATTATATCTCCAAAAGATACTTTACTTTTATCACCTGCCTATTCTGAATATGAAAATGAATTAATTAAAGTTGGGTCAAAAATTACTAAGTTTTTTTATGAAAAAGAAAATAACTTTCAAATCAATATAGATCATTTAATCTCATTTATTTCTTCTAATTGCTTTGATATGATTATTATCTGCAATCCAAACAACCCTACAGGAACATTAATCTCTGTTGAAGATCTTGAAAAAATTTATTTAAATTTTAAAAAACCAATTATGATTGATGAAACATATATTGAATTTACAGATTCTTCTAAAACTTCTGCTATCAATTTAGTTAATAAGTATGATAAATTTATAGTTATTAGAGGAACTTCTAAGTTCTTTTCTACTCCTGGAATTAGGCTTGGATATGCTATTGTTTCAAAGGGAGAAATTTTAGACTCTTTAAATATTATTCCTAATCTTTGGAATATAAATATTTTTGCTTCTTTAATGGGTGAAGCTATGTTTAAAGATTATGATTTTATAAATATGTGTCATAATGATTTTAATGAAAATTTCAATTTACTATTTAAAGGCTTAAAAAACTTTAAAGAGTTTAAAGTTTATAACTCAAATAGTAATTTTATTCTTTGTGAAATTTTAAGCTCTAGATTTGATGCTAACAACCTTTATAATTATCTATCTAAAAAAGGAATTATTATTAGAAAGGCTCAATCTTTTGATAAATTAAATGAAAAGTTTTTTAGAGTTTGTGTACTCACTAAAGAAAATATTAATCTTCTGTTAAAGGAGATTGAAGGATTTATACGGGAATATTAACACGGAGGGATTATGTTATTAAAGAAAATTTTACTTTTAGGTTCAGTTGTACTTTCAACAGTAAGTTATGCTAAATATGAACCTTGGAATTTTACTGTTTTAGAAGGTAGCCTTATTAAAGGTAATGCTTTACCTAGTGGTCAAGGAGCTTCAGAAAAAGATGTTATTTTAGAGATACAAGGAACAACTAGATATAATCTTTTAGATTTATATTGGTTTGTGGATAGATCAAATATCTTTAAAAACTCTAAGTTAAGTGACAAAAATGGTGTTGACAATAACTATACTTACGGTGAAATTTCACCTAGAATATCAATAGATGGTTTAACTGGAACTAATCTGTCTATTGGACCTATATCAGAGTGGTTTATTGCAACTCAATTTGATTTTGATAATATTCATGGTAAATCAAAATATGAAAATGGTCTTAGAAAATATTATGTTGGTATTGGTAACTATGTATCAATCCCAGAAATGAAGTATATGAAGTTTGATTATTTTAAAACAAATTTATATGCCAGATATGTGGAAAAGAATTATGGTCGAAACGAAGATCAATGGGATGGGTATTTGTTTAATATTGCTTATGGTGGTACTATTTATAAATTTGAAAATGGTATGAAATTTGGATTTAGTGGATGGCTTGATTATGATTTTGGTGCAAAAAATAGCTCTGGATTTAATAAACAAACTCACGACTCTTTACAATGGCAAAATCAAATTAGATTTTATCTAAACAATAATCTCTCTGTAAGTTATACCTATCAAATAAATAACCATTTTTCTCAAGTTGATCAAAATAGTTCAAATAAAAATAATGAATCTTTTGGTATTCATTATGCTATCATGTTTTAATTTGTAGGAGGATTATATGTTAAAAAATGAACTTTCTTTAATTGGAAAAAAAATGACTTTTGAAGAGTTAAATAATTTTATGATTGAAAACAACTATTATAATATACATAATGATTTAAGTGAAAGAGAAATTCAAGATTGCTTAAATGAAAATGTTATTGCTTTTGAAAACAAATTTCAAGATAGTGTCGAAGATATTTATACCTACATAGAATTTGAAGTTTTTGAAAACAATATTTTAAAAATAAATAATATATTTGAAATGTAAAAGATTACCCTCTGAAATTTCAGAGGGTATTTTTTATATTTTGTAATAAAAAAACTCCTTTTGGGGTAAAAGGAGCTTTTTA
Source organism: Cetobacterium somerae ATCC BAA-474 (assembly GCF_000479045.1). Taxonomy (NCBI): domain Bacteria; kingdom Fusobacteriati; phylum Fusobacteriota; class Fusobacteriia; order Fusobacteriales; family Fusobacteriaceae; genus Cetobacterium; species Cetobacterium somerae. The sequence goes on along the minus strand of NZ_KI518201.1, from coordinate 1,667 downwards.
TAACACGGGGGAGTGTTAAAATAAAAAGATTTAAATAAATTTTTGGGGGGTATTAAATTTACTTAATCATCGGTTTCAATTAATAATACTATATCCGCACTAAAATGTCAACAATGTTTTTAAATAGTTTTAATCTATTTTTGTTTTTTCTTTTTTAAAACATTTGAGTTCTATTAAAATACATTTAATTGTTGTTTTTTAAAATTTCTTCTATTTCATTAAAGTATTTAGGCATTTTATCTCCTAATCTTCTATTTCCGTTCTCCGTTATTAAGAAATCTCCCTCATATCTCATCCCACCAAAGTCTAGATATTTTTTTACTTCTTCATAGTTAATATACTCTTCGAATTTACCTTCTTTTTTCCATCTCTCTATTAATTCAGGAATAAAGTAAATACCAGGTTCAATTGTTAATACATACCCTGCTTTTAGTTCTTTTCCCATTCTTAAAGATTTTAGTCCAAATTGAGTCTCTCTTTTTGTAAACTCATCATAACCAACATTATTTTCACCAAAATTCTCCATATCATGTACATCTAAACCTATCATATGTCCTAATCCATGTGGGAAAAATAGCGCATGAGCTCCAATATTAACTATTTCATCTATATTCCCCTTCATAATACCTCTTTTAATCATCCCCTTAGCTAAAACTTTACAAACCTCTAAATGAACAAACTTATTTGTTACTCCAGGCTTTGTACACTCTTCTGCTCTATCAAACATCTCAATTAATAATGAATATATATCCTTTTGTCTAGAATCAAACTTTCCTGAAACTGGAAAAACTGTTGTCATATCACCACAATAACCATTTTCTAATCTAGCACCACAATCTAATAAAACTACATCTCCTTCTTTGAAAGTATTTCCATGAAAATGATTATGTAAAATTTGACCATTCGTTGTGCAAATAGTATGGAAAGATGTTGTAGCATTATATTTTTTTGCTGCTGCTTCCAACAACGCTACCAATTCATAACCTTTCATTCCAGGCTTTACATTTTTCATAGCTGTTAGATGCATTTCTCTTGTCACATTTGTAGCTTTTTCTAACTCTGTAATCTCATAGTCTTTTTTTAAATTTCTCATTTCTATTATTCCAGCTACTAATTTTTTTGAGAACTTTTTATTTACATCATCCAAATTAAAATCTAATAATTTAGATATTTTTAAACTATTTTCAATACGATACTGATTAGTAAAATGAATAATTTGTTTCTTTAACTTAGCTTTTTCTAATACCTCTTCCAATTTTTCTGATTCTACAAACTTTTCAATCCCTACTTCTGCAGCTCTTTCTTTAAAAGTTTTTTGTTGTCCCATCCAAATTATATCATCTATTGTAAATTCTTTTCCAAATATATATTCTTTATCATTTTCTACATCTATAACTCCAATCAAATCTGGTGAATTTAATCCAAAATAATATAAAAATGTTGAATCTTGTATAAAATTATACGCATTATCTGCATAAGACATTGGTGATTCTGAATTTCCTATAATCAAGATTAATCCATCTCCCACCAATTCTTTTAATTTTTTTCTTCTTGAAATATAGATATTTTTATCAAACATAAAACCCCTCCTTTTATATTAGTATTTCAAAAATACTATAGCATATTTTTTTAATATTTTTTTATTTTTTTATTATTTAAAAAGTTCA
>NZ_KI518200.1 GCF_000479045.1 Cetobacterium somerae ATCC BAA-474 | reverse complement strand
CTGGGAGGATAGGAAGTTGCCAATCTTTTTTTTATATCTAAAAACTGGAGGATGATTATATGAAAAGACAAAAAAAAGTAAAACTAATATATAATCCTGTTTCAGGTGGTGGAAAAATTTTAAAAGAATTGGATAAAATTTTTGAGATTTATCAAGATCATGGGTTTGTAGTCGATATATTCAGAGTTTCTCACTGTTGCAAAAAAGAGGAGATTTTAGAAAATATTGAAGATTATGATCATTTTTTAATATCAGGCGGAGATGGAACAATAAATAGTTTTGTTAATATTTTAAAAAAAAATGAGATAGATATTCCAATAGCGATACTACCAACAGGGACTGCAAATGATTTTGCTAATGTAATAAAAATGCCTAGAAATATTGAAAAAGCTTGTAAAAAAATACTATCAACAGATGTTAAAGAGATAGATTTAGGAAGAATAAATAATCAGTATTTCATAAATATAGCTAGCCTTGGAGTTTTTTCTACAATTTCTCAAACAACTGATAGAAATATGATAAAAACTATGGGGAAATTAGCATATGTGTTAAATGGAATAAAAGAGATGACTAAAATAAAAAAAATGAAAATTATATTAGAGAGCGATGAATATAGTGCAATAACAGATATTGTTTCTCTTTTAGTTTTTAATGGAAAAAGTGCTGGAAATTTTGAATTGGCATATAATGCCAAATTAGATGATGGATTTTTTGATGTTTTACTGCTAAAACCAGATTTTATAACAGATGTTCCAGAAATAAGTGCAGCATTAGCTACAAAAACTCATTTAGAGAAAAAAATTCATTCAATAAAATATTTTAAAACTAGATTTATGAAAATTGTAGGAGTTGAAAATTATTCAACAGATATAGATGGAGAAACAGGACCTAATTTACCTATTGAAATTGAATGTATTCATAAAGGCTTAAAAGTTTTAGGTATTAGTTAAAAAAAATTTGAAAAGAATACTAAAAAAATGGTAAAATATAGAGCGAATATAAAAAAAGGGGATGTAAAATTGAAAACATTTACTGAAGTTCTATTAAATTATTTTCAAAAGTTAAATATAAATTTACCTAAAAACCTAGAGATTGATAATATTCAAATGGATAGTAAGAAGGTAGAAAAAGGTTCATTATTTATAGCTATAAATAATGGATATAATTATATAGATGAAGCTCTTAAAAAAGGGGCGGAACTTATTATTTGTGATAAAAGTCCTACAAATGAAAGTGAAAAAATTATTAAAGTTTTAAATAGTATAGACTTTTTACAGAATATAGCTAAACTATATAGAGAAAAATTATGCACTAAAATTATAGCTGTAACAGGAAGTGAAGGTAAAACAACAACTAAAGATTTAATACATGGAGTTTTATCAACAAAATATAAAACACAAAAAACTTTAGGAAATTATAATAATCAAATTGGGCTTCCATTTACGTTGTTACAATTAAAAGAAAGTGATGAAATTGCAGTTTTAGAAATGGGTATGAGTAATTTAGGTGAAATTGATTTATTATCAAAAATTGCAAGACCAGATTATGCAGTGATAACAAATATTGGAGACTCTCATTTAGAATTTTTAAAAAATAGAGACAATGTGTTTAAAGCAAAAACTGAAGTTTTAAATTATGTGAATAAAAATAATACCTTAGTTTATGGTGATGATTTTTATTTGAAAAATTTAGAAGCTTTAAAAATTGGATTCGAAAATAAAAATGATTATATTATAAATAATTTTATTGAAATTTATGAGGGTGTTAATTTCTTTTTAAATAATGAAAAATATTTCGTACCTTTAAACGGATTGTATAATGTAGTAAATGCTTCTTTTGCTATTGCGTTAGGAAAAATATTTGAGATGTCTTATGACGAAATTAAAAATGCATTAAAAAATATTAAAATAACATCTATGAGATTTGAGAAAATAGAAAAAAATAAAATTTTATTTATAAATGATGCGTATAATGCGAGTCCTGTATCTATGAAAATGGCTTTAAATGCATTTTCTTCTTTACCGTTAAACAAAAAAAAGGTAGTTGTTTTAGGTGATGCTCTTGAACTTGGTGATAAGGAGATAGAATATCACGTAGATATATTAACTGAAGCTTTAAAATATGAATTTGATAAAGTATTTGTTTATGGGGAAAGAATGAAAAAAGCTTTAGATGAATTAAATAATCCTAAAATTATTCATTTTACAAAAAAAGAAGAGATAAGGGATGAACTTAATAAAACTGGGGATGTAGCTGTTTTATTAAAAGGTTCAAGAGGAATGAAGTTAGAAGAAATAATTATGTAGTAAAAAGGAGTAAGAGGGATGCTATACTTATTGGCAGGGTATTTTCCAGTTTTAGAGGGGCTTAAATCAATATATTTAAGAAGTTTTTTAGCATTTATATTAGCATTTTTAGTTGTTTTAGTTACTGGTAAACCATTTATAAAGTATTTGAAAGTAAAAAAATTTGGAGAATCTATAAGAGAAGAGGGACCAGTTAGTCACTTTTCAAAAAAGGGAACTCCAACAATGGGTGGAATATTAATAATTTTTGGAACTCTATTAACAGGATTATTAGTGGGTGACCTTTTTAATAAATTCTTAATTTTAATGTTTATAATAACATTGCTTTTTAGTAGTATTGGTTTTATAGATGACTATAAAAAATTTACTGTTAATAAAAAAGGTTTATCAGGTAAAAAAAAGCTAATGGGTCAGTGTTTTATAGCCATAGTTACTTGGTTTTTTATAAAGGAATTTGGTTTAACAGGAAACAAGATATTAGATTTATCAGTTGTAAATCCAATATTATCAAATAGTAATTTTTATTTAGGAAGTTTTTTGATGTTAATATTTATAGCTTTAGTGCTAATGGGAACATCTAATGCGGTGAATATAACTGATGGATTAGATGGATTAGCAATAATGCCTGTAATAATAGGTGCAACAATTTTAGGAATAATAGCATATTTCACAGGTCATATTGAGTTAAGTAATCACCTTAATTTACATTATATAGCAGGTATAGGTGAATTGTCAGTATTTCTATCAGCTTTAGTGGGAGCAGGCTTAGGATTCTTATGGTATAACTTTTATCCAGCACAAATCTTTATGGGAGACACGGGATCATTAACACTAGGTGGGATTCTGGGAGTTGTAGCAATTTTACTTAAACAAGAGTTGCTTTTACCTATAATTGGAGGAGTATTTGTATTAGAAGCTGTATCAGTTATACTTCAAGTAGGTTCTTTTAAAATGAGAGGGAAAAGAGTGTTTAGAATGGCACCAATACACCACCATTTTGAATTAGCAGGCTTACCAGAAACAAAGGTAACAATGAGATTTTGGATTGTTGCATTGTTTTTAGGAATGATAGCTTTAGGTATAGTTAGATTAAGAGGAATACTATAAATAAGACCACAGTGAAAGTCACTGTGGTTTTTGTCGTTTAAAAATAAGGAGGGAAATCCATGAAGAAAGCAATTGTTTTTGGGGCTGGAGTAAGTGGTAAAGGTTCTGAAAAAACTTTAAAGAAAATGGGATACAAAGTTTTTTTAATAGATGATAAAATAGGAATATCGTCAAAAGAAGGTATGAAAATATTAGAAAATGATAAAATAGATTTGTTTATAAAAAGTCCTGGAGTTCCTTATACAGATTTAGTAAAAAAAGCTTTGGAATTACAGATAGAAGTAATAGATGACATTGAATTAGGTTACAGATATAAAAAAAACAATGAAATTTCTGGAAAAATAATAGCTATAACAGGAACAAATGGAAAAACAACAATAACCACAAAAACTCAAGAATTATTAGAAAAAGCAGGTTATAAAGCAAAAGTGTGTGGAAATATAGGATATTCTTTTAGTGAAACGGTTATGGAGAATCCAGAGCTTGATTATTATGTATTAGAAGCTAGCTCTTATCAACTTGAGAATATAAAAGAGTTTAAAGCGAATATCTCTTTAATAGTTAATTTAGCACCAGATCATCTATCAAGATACAAAAATTTAGACCATTATTATAACACAAAGTTTAATATAGGAAAAAATCAAAAGGAAAGTGAATATTTTATAGTAAATACTTCATGTGCCGAAAGTTTAAAAAGAGAAGATAAGATTTCTGGGAAAAAAATATATGTAGGAATGGATAAAACATATAAAAAAGAGAGCGTATGGGTTGAAAATGAATCTGTTTTTTATAATGGAGAGTTTATTCTAGAGGAAAAGCTAGCGTCTTTAAAAGGAAAACATAATTTGGAAAATATATTATTTATTGTTTGTATAGGAAAATTGCTTGATATTCCAACAGAATTAATAAGAGAGTTTTTATATTCAACTAAAACATTAGAACATAGAATGGAGAATTTTTTCTCGTATGGTGTAGTTGAATTTATAAATGATTCTAAAGGTACTAACATAGATTCTACTAAATTTGCTATTGAAGCTTTTGAACAACCAATTTTAATTTGTGGAGGATATGATAAAGAGTTAGATTTAACACCACTAGAAGAGATAATTAAAGATAAGGTTAAAGAAGTTTATTTGATAGGTGATATTTCAGATAAGTTAGAAATAGGATTAGAAAAAATTGGTTTTTCAAAAGAGAGAATTTTTAATTTAAAAACTTTAGATAAAGTATTAGAAAAATTAAAATCTAAGGTTGATAAAAATCATAAAGAAGTTATTTTATTTTCTCCAGCGACATCAAGTTTTGATCAGTTTAAAAATTTTGAAGAAAGAGGAAGAGTTTTCAAAGACTTAGTAAAAAGTTACTTTAATTAGGAGAGAATTTATGATGAAAAAAATAATTATAACAACTGGAGGTACAGGAGGACATATTTATCCTGCGCTAGCAGTTGGAAAAAAACTATTAAATAGAGGTATGGAAGTTTTATTTGTGGGAAGTTCAACTAGAATGGAAAAAGATTTAGTTCCAGAAGAGGGATTTAAATTTTTAGGAATAGATGTATATCCATTTCAAAATTTAAAAAAAATTCCTTCAAATATAAAGGCATTTTTACAAGCTTTTAAAATTGTAAAAAAAGAACAGCCAGATATAATAATAGGATTTGGAAATTATATATCAATACCTGTTTTATTAGCAGGTGCAATTTTAGGCAAAAAAATATATTTACAAGAACAAAATGCAGATTTAGGAATGGCAAATAAGTTATTTTATAAAATAGCTAAGAAATGTTTTTTAGCTTTTGACACAACATATGAAGAGATATCAGTAAAAGATCAACACAAATTTTTAGTTACTGGAAATCCCTTAAGAGAAGATATTTATACAATGGATAAGGATGCTGAAAGAGAAAGATTAAAGATTGGAAAAGATGAAAAAGTACTTTTAGTAACAGGTGGAAGCTTAGGTGCTAAATCCTTAAATGAAGCAGTAATCAAAAGTTTAAAAGATATATATAAAGATAAAAGCATCAGAATTTATTGGGCTACTGGTGATAAAAATTTTGGGGAAATAAATGAAAAATTAGAAGATCAACAAATAAAGGTTAGCGACATAATAAAACCATATTTTAATAATATGATAAATGTAATGGCAGCAGCAGACTTAGTTGTTTGTAGAGCAGGAGCATTAACCGTTTCAGAAATAATGCAACTTGAAAAACCATCGATTTTAATACCATATAATTCGATAAAAGTTGGACAGTATCAAAATGCAAAGATATTATCAGAAAACGAAGCAGCACTTATATATAGTGATAGCAAGGCAGATGAAGCCATAGAGAAAGCTTTAGAGCTCATAAAAAATGATGATGAGTTAAACAAAATGAGTAGAAAAGCTAAAAATTTAAAGAAAAGTAATGCAGCTGAAAAGATAGTTGAGTGCTTGGATATATGGAGGAGTTAGATGAATAAAATATATTTTATTGGAATAAATGGAATTGGAATGAGTGGCTTAGCAAAAATTATGAAATTAAAAGGATATGATGTATGCGGAGCTGATCTTTCAAGAAATTATGTAACTGAAGAGTTAGAAAGCTTAGGAGTTAAAGTTTTTGGAGAGCATAATGCAGAAAATATTTTAGGAGCAGATTTAATTGTGGCTTCAAGTGCTATAAAGCAGGATAATCCAGAGATAATAAGAGCAAAAGATTTAGGAATAAAAATAATAAAGAGGGGAGAATTATTAGCCCTTTTAATGAATAAAGAAAAAGGAATTGCAGTAGCAGGAACTCATGGAAAAACAACGACAAGTTCAATGCTAGGATCGTTACTTTTAGACATTGATCCAACAATAGTTGTTGGTGGAATTTTACCAGAGATAGGTTCTAATGCTAGATGTGGAAAAACAGAGATTTTTATTGCAGAGGCTGATGAAAGTGACAACTCATTTTTACATCTAACACCAGAAATTTCAATAATAACAAATATCGAAGCAGATCACCTTGAAAATCATGGTTCGCTTGAGAATATAAAAAAATCATTTAAACAATTTATGGATCAGACAAAACGAGAGATATTAGTTTGTGATGATTGTTTAGAAACACTAGAGTTAATAAAAGGTAGAAAAAATATAAAAACTTATAGCATTAAGAAAAATGATTCTGATATAATTGCAACAGATATAAAAATAATAAATTCTAAAACAGTATTTACAGTAATCATAGATGGAGAAAAGTTTGGAGAGTTTGAGCTATCTATTCCAGGGAATCACAATATTCAAAATGCTTTACCTGTTATTTATTTAGCCAAAAAATATGGAATTGATAAAAAAAGAATAGCAGAAAAACTTTTAAGTTTTAAAGGTGCGAAAAGAAGATATGATATTTTACATAGTGATAAAATAAGAATAATAGATGATTATGCTCATCATCCAACAGAGATTAAAGCAACTATTCAAGGAGCAAAAACAATAGAAAAAAATAAAACAATAGCAATTTTTCAACCACATAGATATAGTCGTGTAAATTTTCTTTTAAATGATTTTAAAGGTAGCTTTGAAGGCGTAGATGAAGTTATATTAATGCCTGTATATAGTGCAGGAGAAAAAAATGAATTTGGAGTAACATTAGAGAAATTAAAAGAAAAAATAGGTCACAAGCACTGTAGAATAATAGAGAAAAATGAAGATATAGAAAAAATAGTAACAGGTGAAAAAGAATCAGCTACATTCTTATTTATGGGAGCAGGGAATATATCTAATTTAGCTCATACTATTGCAGACAATATAGGGAGAACAGGAAATGAAATTATATAAAAATCACTCGATGAAAGAACATTCTAATATGAAAATTGGTGGAACAGCTAAAGAGTTTATTGAAATTGAAAATAAAAACGAATTATTGGACGTTTTGAAAGAGAAAGAAAATAGATTTATAATAGGTAATGGAACAAATACATTAATATTTGATGGAGAACTTGATACAACATTTATTTCTCTTAAGGCTATTGATTATATAGATGATAAAGGTGAGGGGATAGTTGAAGTTGGAGCGGGGTTAGATTTTTCTGATTTAATAGATTATATGGCAGAAAAAAACTATACAGGTTTAGAAAATTTAGCAGGAATACCAGGAAGTGTTGGTGGACTTGTTTTTATGAACGGAGGAGCTCATGGAACTGAGATTTTTGATAAAATAATATCAGTTGAAATTGTAGATGAAAATAATGAGCTTAGAAAAATAGAGAAAGAAAATTTAAAATTTTCATATAGAGTGACAGAGATAAAAGAGAAAAAATGGGTTGTAGTAAGTGCAACTTTCAAATTTGAAAATGGTTATTTAAGTGAAGTTGTAGAGAAGTATAAATTAAAAAGAAGCGAAAATCACCCATTAAATGAACCAAACTTAGGAAGTACATTTAAAAATCCAGAAGGATATTTTTCTGCAAGATTAATTATAGAGGCTGGACTTCAAGGTAAAAAAGTAGGAGGAGCTCAAATATCTATGGTACATCCAAATTTTGTTGTAAACAAAGGCGATGCAAAATTTAAAGATATTATAGATATAATAGAAGAGGTAAAAGCAGGAGTAAAAAATAAAACTGGAATACAACTAGAAGAAGAGATTATAATAGTAAGAAACTAACTAGGAGGGATCAAGTGAAAATAGCAGTTGTTATGGGTGGAATTACATCAGAGAGAGAGGTTTCTTTAAGAAGTGGACAGGCTATTTTAAATAGTCTATTAAGACAAGGGTACGATGCATATAAAATAGATTTGACAAAAGAAAACTTAGTATCAGCATTTATAGAGAATGATTATGATTTAGTTTATCTAGCTCTTCATGGTGAATATGGTGAGGATGGTAGAGTTCAATCTGTTTTAGATATGTTAGGTAAAAAATATACAGGTTCAGGAGTAACAGGTAGTGCTGTTGCAATGGATAAAATTTTAACAAAGATAATAGCTAAAGATTTAGGAATAAGAATAGCTAAAACATATGGTTCTGTTGAAGAAATTGATAGTTATCCTGTTGTTATAAAACCAGCAAAAGAGGGATCAAGTGTAGGGTTATATATTTGTAACACGAAAGAAGAAGCTTTAAAAGCTTACGAAGTATTACAAAATAAAGAACCTTTAATAGAGGAGTTTATAAAAGGGGATGAATTAACAGCAGGAGTATTAAATGGAGAAAAATTAGGTGTGGTTAGAATAAAACCAAAATCGGGATTATATGACTATGAATCAAAATATACAGTAGGTAAAACAGAGTACGAATGTCCTGCTCAAATAGATGAAAAAGCATATGAAGAAGCTTCTGAAGCTGCTAGAAAAATTCATGAAAAGTTAGGGTTAAAGGGAGTAACAAGAAGTGATTTTATCTTAAAAGATGGAAAAACTTACTTCTTAGAGGTAAATACTTGTCCTGGAATGACAGAGACTAGTTTAGCTCCAAAACTAGCAACATTAAAAGGGTATTCTTTTGATGATTTAACTAAGATTATGGTTGAAAGTTGCTAAGTAGAAAATATCTGAAATAACAGGGAGAGATTCTTGAAAAATATATTTAAAATTGCTATAATATTGGCATTAACTTTTATTATAATTCAAGTTGAAAAAGACTTTAAAAATAGAGAATTTTTCAATATTTCAAAAGTTCAAATTAGTGAAGTTTCGCCAAATCTTAAATCAGATTTAGAAAAAATAAAAACAGAGATTTTAGGAAAAAATATTAATGATTTAAATTTAGAAGGATTAGAAAAAAAATTATTAAAAGATGTGAGGATAAAAAAAGCAGTTGTTTCTAAACAAAATTTGAATGAAATAACTATTGATGTCATAGAAAAAGATAGTAATTACTATGCACAACATAATTCGAGAATATATACTATGGATGAAGAGGGAACGATTTTTGGAAAGCTAGATGAATATCCTAAAAAAAGTATGCCAATTCTTGTACTAAAAGATGCTAAAGAAAAAGAATATCTTCTAGAAATAATGGAAAAACTAAAAGAGCTAGATTTAAAAGATGAAGTTTCACAGCTATATGCTGAAAATAAAAATTTGATATACATTATTTTGAGAGACGGAACTAAGATAAAAACTGAACCAGAAGTTTCGAAAAAAAAATATGAAATAACAATGAATCTATATAAGGAGTTGATAAAGGCTAAAGTGATAGATTATATAGATATAAGATTTACAGATATAGTAGTAATGGAAAAGGAGGGGAAAAGTGCGAGATAATATTACAAAATTAGCTTTAGATGTTGGAAATGGTAAAATAAAATTTATTTTAGGAGAACTTAGTACAGAGGGATTAAAGTTAAGAGTACTAGATTACTTAGAGGTATCAAGTGAAGGCATAAAAAGATCTGTAGTAGAAGACCCTGATCTTTTAAGTGCAAGCATAGCCAAAGGACTAAAAGAGTTAGAACAAAGAAATGGAAGAGAATTTGAAGTTGTTTCACTAGGTGTGAGTAGTGATAGAATTACTTCGAAAACAGATCATGGGTGTATCGAATTTAATGAAAAAGAGATAACAGCTCAAGATATGTATAATTTAATTGAATTAGTGAAGGGTAATATATTAAAAGAAGATGAAATCGTTATTGAGCAAGAAGCTTATAATGTTAGAGTTAATAGCTCTGGAATTTTAAAAAATCCAATAGGACAAATTGGAAAAAGTATTCAAGGTGATGTACATCTAATAACAATAAAAAAAGATCAATTAGATCCGCTAATAGAAGTTATAAATAACGCAGGATTAGAAGTAGAAGATATATTTTTAAACGCATCGGCATCTGCAAAATCAACTTTAGAATATGAAGATAGACAGATGGGAGTAGCTCTAATAGATATAGGAGAAGGCGTTACAGATATAGCTATTTATAAAAATGATAAAATAATTTATACAAAATCTTTATCAATAGGTGGAATGCATTTTGTGAATGATATAAGTTATCTTTTGAAAATACCAAAAAAAGAAGCTAAAGAGATTCTCGAAAAATTAAGAAGTAAACAGTATTCTAATGGAGTGATAAAAACAGAAAATGGAGAATACAATATAGATGAGATTAAAGAGATAATCGACGCTAGAACAGGGGATTTAATTAATTTCATTTCAAAAACAATAGAAGAATCTGGATTTAATGGTTATTTAGGAAAAGGTTTAGCTTTTACAGGTGGAGCAGTATCAATAGATGAGATTTTTAGTAAAGTTGGAAGTAAAATGGAATGTGCTGTTAGAAAAGTAACTCCATTCCCACTTAGAGGATTAGAAAATGTAAATCCATCTATGTCTACAGTAATTGGTATTTTGTTAACAAAATTAGAAGCAGAATTTAAAAAGAGAAACGAAATAAGAGATGAAAGTTTAAAGGACGAAGTTATAGCCATTGAAAAAGAAGAGGAAGTATTTACAGAGCTTCCTATAAATGAAACAGCTTTTAGACAAGAGGACTACGAAGAAGAGTATGAAGAAGAAGTGGTTACAGATGGTGCTTTAAACAAAATAAAAAAATGGATTTCTAACTTTATATAATAAGGAGCTGTATGAAAATGTTTAATAACGAATGTGAAGTAAAGATAAAGGTAATCGGAGCTGGAGGAGCTGGAGGAAATGCAATAAACGACATGATTTCAGCTGGAGTAACAGGTGTAGAATATATTGCGGCAAATACAGATGCCCAAGATTTAAATAATTCTTTAGCAGATATAAGAGTTCAATTAGGGGAAAAACTAACAAGAGGTCTAGGAGCTGGAGCTGACCCAGAAGTTGGTAAGCAAGCTGCTGAAGAAGATGTTGAAAAATTAAGAAATTTATTAGAAGAGACAGATATGTTATTTATAACAGCTGGAATGGGTGGTGGAACAGGAACAGGTTCTGCACCAGTTATAGCTAAAATAGCAAAAGAGATGGGAGTTTTAACTATTGGTATAGTAACTAGACCATTTTCTTTTGAAGGAAGAAAAAGAAAAACTAATGCTGATTTAGGATTATCAAACTTAGAAAAGCATGTAGATTCATTAGTGATAATACCAAATGATAAACTATTTGAATTACCAGAGAAAACAATAACTCTTCAAAATGCTTTTAAAGAAGCTAATAATATTTTAAAAATAGGTATTAAAGGTATTGCAGATTTAATGATAGGTAGAGGACTTATTAACTTAGACTTTGCTGATATTAAAGCAACTATGCAAAATTCAGGAGTTGCAGTTTTAGGATTTGGAGAGGGAGAAGGAGAAAATAGAGTTGCTAAAGCAACAGAAAAAGCATTATCTTCACCTCTATTAGAAAAGTCAATTATGGGAGCAAGTAAAGTTTTAATAAACATAGCTGGTTCATCAAATTTAGGACTTATGGAAGCTCAAGCTATAGCTAATATAGTAAAAGAAGCAGCTGGAAAAACAGCAGAAGATATTATGTTTGGTATAACAGCAGACGAATCATACGGAGATAAAATTCAAGTTACAATAATTGCTAATAGTTTCGGTGATGAGCAAGAAAAAACTGAATCTTTTATAAACGTAGAGAAAAAAGCAGAAGTTCCAAAGGTAGAAGAGACATCAGAAGTAAGAGATGAGTTAGATCTTCCACCATGGATTAGAGCTAATAGAAGAGATTAATAAAAAAATGCTTGTAAAATTATTGATTCTATGTTAGAATTAATAATGCCCTGCTCAAGATCATTGTGTATTTTGGGCTAAAACCATAGGGAGGAGGTAATAACATGAAAAAGTATGAATTAATGTTCATCATCAACCCAACTATATTAGAAGAGGGAAGAGAAACTGTAATAGCTAAAGTTAACAACATATTAACTACAGCTGGAGCAACTGTTCTTAAATCTGAGAAGTGGGGAGAGAGAAAGCTTGCTTATCCAATCGATAAGAAGAAAACAGGATTCTACGTACTAACTACTTTAGAGATGGACGGTACTAAGTTAACTGAGGTTGAGTCAAAGCTTAACATAACTGAAGAAGTTATGAGATACATCGTAATTAAGAACGACTAATTAAAACTAAAGAAGACGTTTATTCTCAAATAAGGAGGTTATTAGAATGGCAGAATTCAGAAGAAGAAGAGCAAAATTAAGAGTTAAAGCTGAAGAAATCGATTACAAAAATGTTGATTTACTAAAGAGATTCGTTTCTGATAAAGGAAGAATCAATCCTTCTAGAGTAACTGGAGCTAACGCTAAGTTACAAAGAAAGATAGCTAAAGCTGTTAAGAGAGCTAGAAACATCGCTCTTATTCCATATACAAGAGTAGAGAAGTAAAATTAATGAGGTTGAAGATTAAATCTTCAACCTCTTTTTCTATACTAGATTATATATATTAAAAATATGAAAATAAATATAGTTACAAAAATAAAAAAAAGACAGGCTTTTTTATTTAAAGCTGTCTTTTTTTATAAGCATTATTTGCTTAATATTTTTCTAAGTCTAGCACTTAGAGTATTAGCATTTGCTTTAAGGATTTGCATAACTTCAACCTCGTTAGCACTCTTTAAAGTCTTTAAAGTTTTAGTACAAACTTTAACTTTAACAGTAACACCGTTGATAACAACTTTAGTTGTTTGTAAGTTAGGCTTCCAAACTCTTCCTGTTACTCTGTGAGAGTGAGAAATTTGATTTCCGAAAGTCATTCCTTTTCCAGTAATTTCACATCTTTGCATTCTATTTACACCTCGCTTTCGTTATAAACATGCAAATTATTATACCATTACTGAAAGAAAATATCAAGGTATTTTTTAAATTATTTGGAATAGTTTATAAAAAACATTAAATATGCTATAATAACAAGGTAAAATATATATAGAAAAGGTGATATGTAATATGAATATTCATAGCTATAAAGTATTAGAGTTTAACAAATTAAGAGAAGAGTTATCACATTATATGACTATTGAAGAAAATCAAGAAAAAATACTTGATTTAGAGCCATTTAAAGATATAAACTCTTTAAGAAAAGAATTAGAGATAATCAGAGATTTTATGGATTTTTTAAAGTTTGA
Organism: Cetobacterium somerae ATCC BAA-474; assembly: GCF_000479045.1. NCBI lineage: Bacteria > Fusobacteriati > Fusobacteriota > Fusobacteriia > Fusobacteriales > Fusobacteriaceae > Cetobacterium > Cetobacterium somerae. The sequence continues at coordinate 139,701 of NZ_KI518200.1, read as the reverse complement.
CGGTGGATTTGAGCCAGCAGGAATGAAAGATATAACAAATATCACAAGAAAAGCTCAACTTGTTGGGATGTATTTAGAGCCAGAAGACTTGTGGTCTATAAATATAAATTTAAGAATTTTTAGAATTTTTAAAGGAAGATTAGAAACTTTAGAAAAATATAAAGATTTAAGAGGTAAATTTATAAATATACCAACATTTAAAAATTTAGAAGATTTAATAAATAAAGCTATAGATCCAGATAAAAATATAAAAGATGATGCTTCTATAGAGCTAAGAGAGTTAAGATTTCAAAAGAAAAATATGGTAGCAAATATTAAGAGAAAATTTGAAGAGTTATTCACTAATCCAAATTACTCTAAAGCTATACAAGAAAAGATAATAACAACAAGAGATGGAAGAAGTGTAATACCAGTTAAAACAGATTTTAAAGGACTTATTAAAGGGATAGAGCACGATAGATCATCAAGTGGATCAACAGTGTTTATAGAACCTATATCGATTGTTTCGTTAAATAATAAAATGAGAGAACTAGAAGTTAGAGAAAGAGAAGAGATTAGAAAAATACTTTTAAGACTAACTGATCAAGTAAGATTAAATACACCTATAATAAATGAGATTGGTAATACGATAATGTATTTAGACATATTAAATGGAAAATCTCAATTTGGTATAGAGAAAAAATGTGCAATTCCAGAAATAAATAATAAAGAGATGTTATCACTTGTAAATGCTAGACATCCTTTTATAAATGAGAATATGGTTGTACCTTTAACATTTGAAATAGGAAGAGATTATAATACATTATTAATAACAGGTCCAAATACTGGAGGAAAAACAGTAGCGTTAAAAACAGCAGGATTATTAACATTAATGACATTAGCTGGAATTCCAATTCCTGCAGATGAAAAAACGAGTATAGGATTTTTTAATGGTGTATTTGCAGATATTGGAGATGAGCAGAGTATAGAACAATCATTATCATCATTCTCAGCACATTTAAAAAACATTCAAGAGATTTTAAATTCAGTTACAAAAGCTTCATTGGTGTTACTAGATGAATTAGGATCAGGAACTGACCCAATGGAAGGTTCAGCTTTTGCCATGGCTGTAATAGACTATTTGAAAGATAAAAAATGTAAATCACTAATAACAACTCACTATAGTGAGGTTAAAGCCTATGGGTATAATGAAGTAGATATAGAAACTGCATCAATGGAGTTTAATGTAGAAACTTTATCTCCAACATATAGACTTTTAATAGGAGTTCCAGGAGAAAGTAATGCTCTAACAATAGCAAAAAGACTTGGAGTTTCTGAAGTAATTATAGAAAGAGCAAAAAGTTATATAAGTGATGAAGATAAAAAAGTAGAAAAAATGATTTCAAATATAAAAGACAAATCTTTAGAACTTGAAAGTATGCAATCAGAAGTAGAAGCTTTAAAAGCTCAAGCTCAAAAAGATAAAGATGAATATGAAGAAAAATTAAGAGTATTAGAAAAAGAAAAGAATCAAATTTTAAAAGAAGCATATGAAAAAGCTGAGTTAATGATGAGAGACATGCAAAATAAAGCAGCAGCTCTAGTTAATAAGATTCAAAAAGAGGATAAAACAAAAGAAGAGATGAAAGAAGTTCAAAAGAAGCTTAATATGCTTAGAACATCTTTACAAGAGGAAAAATCTGAAAATGTAGAGGTTAAACCTAAAGTAGCAAGAAAGATAGATTATAAAGTTGGAGATAGAGTATTTGTAAATAGTTTAAATCAATATGCTATTGTAAATAAAATAAACTTAAATAAAGAAACTCTAAATATCCAAGCAGGTATATTAAAATTAGAGGTTTCAATGGATGACGTAAAAACAGTTGTAGAGCCAAAGAAAAAAGAGTATAGACCTATAAACACTCACGCTAAAACAAGAGTTAAAAATGAAGTAGATTTAAGAGGGAAGTTAGTTGATGAAGCAATATATGAATTAGAAACTTATATGGATAGAGCTCTAATGAATGGGTATACAGAGATATATGTAATTCATGGAAAAGGAACGGGAGCTTTGAGAACAGGAATAATGGAATTCTTAAAAACTTCGAGATACGTTAAAGACTATAGAGCTGGTGGTCATAACGAAGGAGGAATTGGATGTACTGTGGTAACTCTAAAATAACTTTAATTATAGCAGCAGCAGGAATTGGAAAGAGAATGAATTTAGGATATCCTAAACAATTTTTAGAAATCGATGGAAAACCTTTATTTATGAAACCATTAGAAGTTGCAGAAAAAAGTGACAGTGTTGATGAAGTTATTATTACTACTGGAGAGGAATCAATAGAATTAGTAAAAGAGTTATGTAAAACATATGGAATATCTAAAGTCAAAAATATTGTTTCAGGTGGAAAAGAAAGACAATATTCTATAGAAAATGCGTTGGAATATTGTAAAGATAATAGTATAATAGCAGTACAGGATGGTGTAAGGCCGTTTTTAAAAGATAAGTATTTTTCTCAAGCATTAAAAATGTTAGGAGAAGATTTAAAAATTGATGGTATTGTAGTAGGAGTTTTACTAAAAGATACAATTAAAAAAGTTAATATCGATGGAGAAGTTATAGAAACACCCAAAAGAGAGGAGTATATAGCAGTTCACACACCTCAAATATTTAGAGGTAAGATATTAAAAGATGCTTATAAAAAAGCAAGAGAAGATAATTTCTTAGGAACAGACGATTCATCTTTAGTAGAAAGAATAGGTGGAAAAATTAAAGTTTTAATAGGAGATTATGATAATATAAAAGTTACAACTGTTGAGGATTTAAAATTTCTTTAATTTAATAAAGGAGAGGGAAATGAAAGTTTTTTTAGCTCAGATGAAGCCAATATTGGGAAATACAGAAAAAAATTTAAAAAAAATAGTTGATATAGTAGAAAAGGAAATTGAAAAAGGGACAGAAGTTGTTGTTTTTCCTGAATTATCTCTAACTGGATATTTGTTAGAAGAGATGGTTTATGATGTTGCTTTAGATAAAGTACCTGATATATTATTAGAGCTATCTAAAAAAATATCAATAATAGTAGGTGCAGTAGAGTTAAGTGAAGATTTATATCACTATAATACAGCATTTTACTTAGAAGATGGAGAGATAAAACACAAGCACAGAAAAGTTTATCTTCCAACTTATGGACTTTTTGATGAGGGAAGATATTTTAAAGAGGGAGAAAATATAAGAGCCTTTGATACAAAGTTTGGTAGAATTGGAATGCTAGTATGTGAAGATATTTTTCATCAAAGTAGTTCATATATTTTAGGACAAGATGGAGCACAAACAATTTTTGTTATAGCAAATAGTCCTACAAGACTTTCAAGTAAAGGGTTAGAAATAAGTAATCTTTGGGAGTCTATATGTAAGACAACAGCCATTAGTAACGGATGTTTTGTTATTATGGTAAATAGAGTGGGAGTAGAGGATGGTGTAAACTTCTGGGGTGGAAGTTTTGCAATAAATCCATCAGGAGATACGATAGAAAAAATGGAATACTTCAAAGAGGATGGAAAAAACGTTCTAGTTGAGAAAAAAGAGATAATAAAAGTTAGATTTGCATCGGGATCATGTAAAAATGAAAAAATAGATTTAGTACTAAATGAATTAAGCAGAATAAAGAAAAGTAGATAAATTTATTAAAAGGAGTACCGATGAAAAAAACTTTAAAAATAACTTTAGGATTTTTATGTGGAGTTAGTATTTTAATAAGTGTGTTTTATGCTAGTAAAGAGAATCCTAGAGTGTATTTAAGTGACAGAATAAATGTAGCATATGTAAATGAAGATATTAATCATAAAAATTTTGAAAATGTTATAAATCTTTTAAATAAGGCAGATTTTAATATTGATGATAAGGTAAAAAGAGGATTAAGTTATGTAAAAGGACTATATGTAGTTTCAGATAGTAGTTTTATATCAGATAAAAAAGCATGTGTAGGAATTGTAGATTTTGGATATATATATCCATTTATAACATTAAAAGTTGAAACTTATTTTAATAAAAGTAATGATTTTTACGTATTAAAAGATGAGTATAGCAAAAAGTATTTAAATGGTGAAAAAGTATATCTAAAAATAGAAAAAGGTAATTTTTTAATAGGAAAAAGAGAAAAAGACATTGAAAGAATATTAAAAAATGAAAAATATTTTAATCAAAATCTTTTAAAAATACTAGATAGAGAAAAAGGAAAAAATCTAGGAATGTTGATATTAAATCTTGGAAAAAATCCTCTAGGAGGGTTTGATGAACTTGTACTAACAGGAGAAGTAAACAAAAAAGAGCAAGTTACATTAACTGCAAATATAGGTGGAAAAAATGACATTATAAAAAGCTTTAATGGTATAGCTCAAGATGGATTATCAGGAGAAAGAACTATAGAAAAAAATAAACTTTATTTAAGAAGTACAAGAGATGCTGAGTTAAGATCATTTTTATTCTTTTTAAACTATTTCTTTAGAAATAGTTTTATTGAAGGGGTATCTTCAAGTGTTTATATAAATAATCCAAAAGATGATAGTAAAGTATCAACTTTAAGTAGTGATAAATTGATAGATGTAAACATCGATGAAAAGCAATTTATATCTGGATATATAGATTTAAAGATTAAAAATGAGGTAATAGGAAGTGCTGAGCTAAAAGGAATAGCAGAAGAGAATAGACTACGAATAAGTACAATTTTAAATGAAGAAACAGCACTTAATCTATTAAAAACAGCTAAATAGGAGGGCGTAAAATGATAAAAATATATAATACACTTAAAGGCGAATTAGAAATATTTAAACCTCTAAAAGAGGGAGAGGTTTCAATGTATGTTTGTGGACCTACCGTTTATAATTATATTCACATTGGAAACGCTAGACCAGCCATATTTTTCGATACAGTAAGAAGATATTTTGAGTTTAGAGGTTATAAAGTAAAATATGTTCAAAACTTTACAGATGTTGATGATAAAATGATAAAAAAAGCTAATGAAGAGGGAGTAACTCTTCAGGATATAGCAAAAAAATATATAGATGCATATTTTGAAGATACAGCAAAAGTTAATTTAAAAGAAGAAGGAATGATAAGACCTAAAGCAACAGAGCATATAGGTGAAATGATAAAAATTATAAAAACATTAATTGAAAAAGGATATGCTTACGAATCTCAAGGTGACGTATACTTTGATGTAAATAGTTACAAACAAGAGTATGGAGAATTATCAGGCCAAAGTATAGATGATTTAAAAAGTGGTGCAAGAATAGATGTATCAGAGATAAAGAAAGATCCATTAGACTTCGCTTTATGGAAAAAAGCTAAGGAGGGAGAACCTTTCTGGAATTCACCTTGGGGAAAAGGAAGACCTGGATGGCATATAGAATGTTCTGCAATGTCAAATAAATATTTAGGACCTACATTTGATATTCATGGAGGAGGACAAGATTTAATATTCCCACATCATGAAAATGAAATTGCACAATCAAAATGTGGAACAGGTGGAGAATTTGCTAGATACTGGATTCATAATGGTTATATTAATGTTAAGGGAGAGAAGATGTCTAAATCTTTAGGAAACTTCTTCCTTTTAAGAGAGGTATTAGAGCAATTTGAGGGAAGAGTAGTAAGATTCTTTATTTTAAGTTCTCATTATAGAAAGCCAATTGATTTTTCCGATAATGAACTAGTTCAAAGTAAGGCTGGATTAGAAAGAATAGAAAATGCTATATCTAGAGGAAAAGAGATTTTAACATCAAAACCTGTTGAAAATGGATCAGACCTTACAGAGTTAAAAGAAACTTTAGAGATATCAAAAGATAAATTTATAAGATGTATGGATGAAGATTTTAATACAGCTGGTGGAATAGGAGCTATATTTGAACTTGTAAAAGAATTAAATAAAGCTGGAGAGATTGATAAAATTTCTAAAGTTGGATTTGAAGTGTTAGAAGATACAATTGAATATATAAGAGTGGTTATGGAAGAGGTATTTGGAGTTCTATTAAAGGTAGAGGTTCAAGTAGGAAATATGACAACAGAACTAATTGAATTTTTACTTGAACTGAGAAGAGAAGCAAGAGATAGTAAAGACTGGGCATTTTCAGATAAAGTAAGAGATAGACTTTTAGAGATGGGAATTAAAATAAAGGATGGAAAGGAAAAAACAACATGGTCAATTTAGATGTGCGTGAAGCAAATGGATTAGTTTTAGCATATTTAGGTGATTCTGTGTGGGAACTTTCTATAAGAACATATTTTATAAACAAAGGGTACAATATAAAGAATTTAAATAGACTTGTAAAAGAACATGTAAATGCTCAAGCTCAAAGTAAGTATTTAAAAAATATAATTGATGAATTAGATGAAGATAAATTAACATTGGTAAATAGATCTAAAAATAGTAACATAAAAACTTTTCCTAAATCGTGTAGTGTTATGGAGTATAAAGAGGCAACAGCTTTTGAAGCTTTAATTGGTGCGCTTTATGTTGAGGGAAAAATAGAAGAAATAAATAAAATTGTGGAAAAAAACTTAGGTTAAGGAGTGATAGTAAGTGGGATTCAAATTGAAACTACCTGGATTTAGTAGAAGTATTGGAATTGATTTAGGGACAGCAAATACATTAGTATATAGTAAAAAACATGGAAAAATAATATTAAATGAACCATCTGTTGTAGCAGTGGAAAGAGAAAGTAGAAAAGTTTTAGCTGTTGGAAACGAAGCTAAAGATATGCTAGGAAAAACACCAGATTCGATAGTTGCAGTAAAACCTTTAAGTGAAGGAGTAATAGCTGATTACGATATAACAGAAGCTATGATAAAGTATTTTATAAAAAAGGTATTTGGAAAATACTCACTGTTTATGCCTGAAGTTATGATTTGTGTTCCAATTGATGTAACTGGAGTAGAGAAAAGAGCGGTATTAGAAGCTACTCTTTCAGCTGGAGCTAAAAAGGCTTACTTAATAGAAGAGGCAAGAGCAGCTGCGCTAGGATCTGGAATTGATATATCAGCACCAGAAGGAAATATGATAGTTGATATTGGTGGAGGTTCGACAGACGTTGCAGTAATATCACTAGGTGGAACAGTTGTAAGTAAAACGATAAGAACAGCTGGAAATAATTTTGATATGGATATAATAAAGTATATTAAAAAAACACATACTTTATTAATAGGAGATAAAACAGCTGAAAGTATAAAAATGCAAATAGGAACAGCTATTCCTTTAACAGAAGAGGAAACAATGACAATAAAAGGAAGAGACTTGATAACTGGGCTACCTAAGTCTGTTACTGTTGGATCAGAAGAGATTAGAGAAGCTATTATGGATTCACTAATGGAGATTGTAACTTGTGTAAAAGATGTTTTAGAAAAAACTCCACCAGAATTAGCAGCAGATATAATAGATAGAGGAATAGTTATGGCAGGAGGGGGTTCTTTAATTAGAAACTTCCCAGAATTAATTTCAAAACATACTTCACTAAACGTAAGATTAGCAGACTCCCCTCTTGAGAGTGTAGTTAAAGGAGCTGGAATGGCTCTTGATCAAATATCTATTTTAAGAAAGATTGAAAAGGCTGAAAGATAATGTTTAAAGATTTAAATTCCAATGAAAAAGCTATTGATTTTTTAAAAAAAGAACTTAATTTTAAAAGAGAAGCAGGAACATACCTTTTTTACGGAGTTGATAGAGATCTTTTAAAAAAGTTTGCAAAGGCTTTTGCTAAAAGTTTAAACTGTATTAATTATACAGATGATTTTTGTGGAGTTTGTGAAAGTTGTATAAGAATAGAGAGTGAAACTCATGGAGATTTAGAAATTTTAGATGATATAACAGGTATTAAAATTGAAAAAATTAGAGAGTTAGCTTATAGAGATTCAACAACATCTTACGAAGGAAAGAAAAAAGTTTATATAATAAGAGATGTTGAAAGGTTAAGAAAAGAATCAGCAAATGCGTTATTAAAATTAATAGAAGAACCTAATAGTGGAAGTTTTTTTATATTAACTTCTACGGGATTAAATGTTCTTCCAACAATAAAATCTAGATCGATTTTATTAAATATTCTTCAGGAGAGCGCAGAAGAGATTGGAGTAACTCAAGAGGAGTACAGATTTTTTTTAGGAAAATCAAAAGAGATAGAAGATTATAAAAATAGTGAAATAGATTTAAATGAGGGTAGTTCTTTTGAAAGAATTGGACATAATATAAAAAATTGGACAGATACAAAAGAGTTTCAGTATAAAGTAGAGATATATAAATCTATAAGAGATTTTCTAAATACAAAAGACTATTTAACATTAAATGATAAGTTGTATTTTGTGGATGAAATTCTTTTGAATACTTCAGATAGAGAGTTAATAAAAGAAATCATAAATTATACAATTTCTCTTATAGGAAATAGAAGTAAAAATTTAGAAAAACTATTAGAATTAAAAAATATAGGGAGAAGCTCTATAAACTTAAAAAATTTACTAGTAACTTTTTATACAAATGTTTAAGAGAGTGATTACAAAATCACTCTCTTTCATTTATATTATTTATATGTACGTTATAATATTTTTTGATGATTTATAGCTTTTTCATTCAAAAATAATATAATTTTTTCGAAAATAGGCTTAAAAATATTAAAAAAAAGTATTATAATATATATATGTAATCAATAAATCGTGGAGAGAAGGAATCTAGATGTATTTTAAACATTTTATTGTTTTTGGAATAAGTCATAAAAATTTGGATTTATATCAAAGAGAGAATTTTATACAAAATGACCCCACTTCTGTAGTTGAAAGATTATTTAAAGAGAAAAAGATTGTGGGTTATGTTAACTTGTCAACCTGCTTGAGAGTAGAATACTACTTAGATTTAGATAAAAACTATTCAGTGGCAGATTTTCAAAAAGATATAGGATTAAAAGATATTTTTATAAAGCAAGGGCATGATGCTGTAAACTATCTTTTTAGAGTTACTTGTGGTTTTGAATCTGTTATAAAAGGTGAGGATCAAATTTTAGCTCAAATAAAAAAAGCTCAATTAACAAGTATGGAAAATAAAATATCAAGCTCTAATATTAATGTTATTTTTAATAAAGCAATAGAGTTGGGAAAAAAATTTAGAAATAAAAGTAAAATATGTCATAATGCTTTATCTTTAGAAGCAATATCTTTAAAATTTATCAAGAATAGAGTTTCAGAGTTAAAAGATAAGAAAATTCTTATTTTAGGAGTAGGAGATTTAGCAAGAGATATAATGGAGCTTATAACAAAAGAGGAATACAAAAGCTTAACTATAACAAATAGAAGTTATCATAAAGCTTTAGAGGTTAGTAATATTTATAATGCAGATGTGATAAGTTTTGAAAATAAATTGGAAGAAGTTGCAAAAAGTGATGTAATAATATCAGCAACTTCAGCTCCTCATGCAATTATAAAAAAAGAAGAGATACAACCTTTGTTAAATAAAAATAAAGAGTATGTATTTTTAGATTTAGCAGTTCCTAGAGATATTGAAGAAGAGCTTAATGAATTAAAAAACATAAATTTATACAATATAGATGATGTTTGGGGAGTGTATTATGAAAATTTAGAAAATAGGGAAAATTTATTAACTAAATATGAATATATGCTTGGTGAACAGATGATAAACTTAAAAAAATGGTTTGAATACAAAGAAGGGATAGCATAATGAAAGAAAAAATCGTAATAGGAAGTAGAGGAAGCATATTAGCTTTAGCTCAGAGTGAAATGATAAAAGGAAGATTAGAGAAGAATTTTCCAGAGTTAAAATTTGAAATAAAGGTTATAGTAACAAGTGGAGATAAAGATTTAGTTAGTAACTGGAATAATAGTGATAAATCTTTAAAAAGCTTTTTTACAAAAGAGATTGAACACGAATTGTTAGACGGAACTGTAGATTTAGCAGTTCATTCAATGAAAGATATGCCAATAGTTTCTCCGCCAGGTTTAATTTGTGGAGCAACTCCTGATAGAGAAGATAATAGGGATGTTATTGTATCAAGAAGTGGAAAAAAGTTATTAGAGCTTCCAGAAGGAGCTATTGTAGGAACTAGTTCATTGAGAAGAACCATGGGATTAAAAAACTTAAGACCAGATTTAGAGATAAAACAATTAAGAGGAAATATTCATACAAGACTTAGAAAACTAGATGAAGGTCAGTATGATGCTATTCTTTTAGCAGCAGCAGGATTAAAAAGAGTTGGATTAAGAGATAGAATAACTGAAGAGTTAGATTATGATTTAATGATGCCAGCTCCAGCTCAAGGAGCACTTCATATTCAATGTAGAGAAAACGATGAGTTTGTAAAAAATATCTTAAAATCTATTCATAATCCAGAAATAGAAAAAATTGTAGAGATAGAAAGAGAGTTTTCTAAGATATTTGATGGAGGATGTCATACACCGATGGGATGTACAGGGGAAAAATTTGATGGTAAGATTTTTTTAAGAGGTGTGTACTGCCAAGATGATATTATGTATAAAGCAGAAGTATTAGAAGATGAAGTATTAGGAAAAGAGATAGCACACAAATTAGCTGCAAAAATAAGGGAGAAAATAAATGGTTAATAATAAAATGGGGAAAGTTTACATAATAGGAGCAGGTTGTGGAAATATAGATCTTTTAACTTTGAAAGGAAAGAGATGCATAGAGGAAGCTGACTGCGTAGTATATGATAGATTGATAGACCCGAAAGTGTTGAAGTTAGCTAAAGCAGATGCAGAAATGATATATTTAGGTAAAGGAAATACTGAAGGTGGAGTAATTCAGGATGAAATAAATAAAACGCTGGCTAAAAAGGCTTTAGAGGGAAAAGTTGTAGCAAGGGTAAAAGGTGGAGATCCTTTTGTTTTTGGAAGAGGTGGAGAAGAGATAGAGGAAATAGTTAAATACTCTATTCCTTTTGAAATTATACCTGGAATAAGCTCTTCAATAGCTGTACCAGAGTATGCAGGAATTCCAGTTACACATAGAGGACTAGCAAGATCATTCCATGTATTTACAGGACATACAATGGAAAATGGAGAATGGCATGATTTTTCGACTATAGCTAAATTAGATGGAACTTTAGTATTTTTAATGGGGATTAAAAACCTAGATTTAATAACAGGTGATTTAATAAAAAATGGTAAAAATCCTAAAACTCCAGTAGCAGTAATAGAAAAGGGAACAAGTGAAAACCAAAGAGTAACTGTTGGAACTTTAGAAGATATTGTAGAAAGAGCTAAATCTGAAAAGATTGTTCCACCTGCTATAACAATAATTGGTGATGTTGTAAACATGAGAGAAACTTTTAAATGGTTTGAAAATCAACCTCTTTCTGGAAAAAAAGTGTTAGTGACAAGAGACACTAATCAATCACAAGAGTTTAGTGAAAAATTAAGAATACAAGGAGCTACTGTAAGAGAGCTACCTTTTATAAAAATAGAAAATGCTTATAATTTTGATGAAAAAGATTTAAAAAATTATAGTGCTCTTTTGTTTAACTCTCCAAATGGGGTGAAGTACTTTATGGAAAACATAAAGGATATAAGATCTTTAGGTCATCTAAAAATTGGTGTTGTTGGAGCTAAAACAGATGAGCTATTAAGAGAATATAAAATAATACCAGATTTTATTCCAGAGAAATATATGGGAACAGAGTTAGCAAAAGAAGTACAAAATTATACAAAAGAAAATGATAAGGTGTTATTTATAACTTCAGATATCTCTCCTGCTAATTGTGAAAAATGGAGTGAGGAATATAATAGAAAATTTGAAAAATTAGTAGTGTACAAGACTGGAAAACATATCTATTCTAAAGATGAAGTAGAGAATGTATTAAATGAAATAGAGTATATAACTTTTTTAAGTTCATCAACAGTTGAAGCATTTAATGAGAGTATCCAAGGAGATTTAAAATTATTAGAGGATAAAAAGATTGTGTCAATAGGACCAGTTACTACAAAAACTTTAAATGAATTAGGATATAACGTGGCTTTAGAAGCAAAAGTTTTTGATGTTGATGGAGTAATTGCAGTAATAGGAGAGAAATAATATGTTTAATAGAACTAGAAGACTAAGAAGTTCTCAAGTTATGAGAAATTTAGTGAAAAATATAGATTTTACTTTAGATAATCTAATCTATCCACTATTCATAGAAGAGGGAGAAAATATAAAAGTTGAAATTCCATCGATGAAGGGGCAGTATAGAATATCAATAGATAGACTAGAAGAGGAACTAGTAGAATTAAAAGATTTAGGAATAAAATCATTGCTTTTATTTGGAATTCCTAAAAAGAAAGATCCAGTAGGAAGTGAAGGATACAATGATAAAGGGATAGTTCAAGAGGCGATAAGATTTATCAAATCTAAATTTCCAGAATTTTTAGTTGTTACAGATGTGTGTTTATGTGAATATACATCTCATGGACATTGTGGAATCTTAAGAGGAGAGGAGTTACTAAATGATGAGACTTTAAAACTTTTACAAAAAGTAGCTCTTTCTCATGCTAAAGCAGGGGCAGATATGGTGGCACCATCAGATATGATGGATGGTAGAATAAAAGCTATAAGAGAGATATTAGATGAAAATGGATTTATAAATTTACCAATTATGGCATATAGTGTAAAATATGCATCAGCTTATTATGGACCATTTAGAGATGCAGCTGATTCAGCTCCAGCGTTTGGAGATAGAAAGACATATCAAATGGATTTTAGAAATTCTAAAGATTATTTAATAGAAGTTGAAAATGATATTTTAGAGGGTGCTGATATAATAATGGTAAAACCTGGAATGCCTTATTTAGATGTAGTTAAGGGAGTAGCAGATGCTATATCAAATCCAGTTGCTATTTATAATGTAAGTGGTGAATATTCTATGGTAAAAGCAGCAGCAGAAAATGGCTGGATAGATGAAGAAAAAATAGTTATGGAAAACATGTATGCTATGAGAAGAGCTGGAGCAGATATTATAATAACATACCATGCTAAAGATATAGCAAAATGGTTAAAAAGAGGTGTAAATTAAGTGAGATATAGTAATTCAGAGAAGATATATGAAAAAGCTGTGAAGATTATACCAGGAGGAGTAAATAGTCCTGTTAGAGCTTTTAAATCAGTTGATAAAACATATCCAATTTTTGTAAATAGAGGAAAAGGATCAAAGATATACGATGAAGATGGGAATGAATATATTGATTATATTTGTTCATGGGGTCCACTTATTTTAGGGCATAATAATGAAAGAGTTTTAAAAGGTGTTAGAGAAGCTATAGAGTTAGGAAGTTCGTTTGGACTACCAACTAAAATGGAAGTTGAATTGGCTGAATTAGTATGTAAGTGTTATCCATCAATGGATATGATAAGATTTACAACTTCTGGAACTGAAGCAACTATGGCAGCAGTTAGAGTTGCAAGAGCCTTTACAAATAGAAATAAAATATTAAAATTTGAAGGATGTTATCATGGACATTCAGATTCACTATTAGTTAGTTCTGGATCAGGATTATTAACAGATGGATATCAAGATAGTAACGGAATAACAGAGGGAGTATTAAAAGATACATTAGTTGCTCCTTTTGGTAATATTCAAAAAGTTAAAGAGATTTTGGAAACTAAAGAAGTTGCGTGTTTAATAATGGAGCCAGTACCGGCTAATATGGGACTTATAAATAGCTCGAAAGAATTTTTACAAGCTATGAGAGATATATGTGATGAGACAGGAACTCTTTTGATATTTGATGAGGTAATATCTGGATTTAGAGTTGCTTTAGGAGGAGCTCAAGAGTATTATGGAATAACTCCAGATATAACAACTTTAGGTAAAATAATAGGTGGAGGTTATCCTGTAGGAGCTTTTGGTGGAAAAAAAGAGATTATGGATATGATTGCACCTGTTGGAAGAGTTTATCATGCAGGAACTCTATCTGGAAATCCTGTTGCTGTTAGAGCAGGATTTGAAATGGTAAGTCACCTATTGGAAAATAGAGAAACTCTATATAAAGAGTTAGAGGAAAAAGTTATATATATGACTGATTCAATAGAGAAAATTGCAAAAAAATATGATGTACCTATTAAAATAAATAAATTAGGTTCTTTATTTACAATATTCTTTAGTGATTTAGATGAGATAACAGATTTAGAGCATGTTATAAACTCTAATACAACACATTATTCAATATATTTTAATACATTACTAGACAATGGTGTAGTTGCACCACCTTCAAAATATGAGGCACATTTCGTATCAGTAGCTCATACTAAAGAGGATTTAGATAGAACTTTAGAGGTTATAGATATGGCATTTAAAAAAATTGGTGAAACTAATGGAAAGTAAAAAATCTTTTTTTCCACTATTTATAGATTTAACTAATAAAAGTTGTTTAGTTGTAGGAGGGGGGAACATAGCTGCAAGAAAGATAAAAAGTCTTGTAGATTATGGTGCTAGAGTTATTGTAATAGCTCCATTTATACTTCCTGAAATCTTAGAGTTAGATGTGGAGATTGAAAAAAGAGATTTTAAAGCTGGAGATATAAAAGATAAATTCTTAGTTGTCGCAGCAACTAATGATGAAAAGTTAAATGAAATGATAGTTGATTTATGTGAGGATAATAATATACTTGTAAATAATATAACATCAAAAGTATATATGTCAGCTAGATTTACTGCTCATATAGATAGTGATGACTATCAGATTGCAATTTCAGCAAAAGGAAATCCTAGAGAATCTGTTAAATTAAAAAAAGAGTTAATAGAGTATCTTAAAAATAGAAAAGACTAGAAACATTTGTGTTTCTAGTCTTTTTCTATTTTTAAATCTTGGAAAAGATCTAAAACCTCTTTTGAATATTTACCATCCATATCGTGAGATATAAAAGGTGGAAGAATAGTTAAAGAATCTTTACCGTTTCTAATTCCTTCGATTAAAAGAATTTTAGCAGGTTTATCAAGTTTTGAATGACAAAATTGAACTCTTTTAGGTGAGATACCATATTTTCTCATAGCATCAACAATCTCTAAAAATCGGTCAGGTCTATGAACCATTGCAAAATATCCTTTATCTTTTAAAAGTTTAGAAGCTACCCCGATAAGCTCCTCTAAATCAATAGTTATCTCATGACGAGCTAAAGTAAGTTGATCTAAATTATTTAATTGATTCTCATTTCCATGAAATTTGAAGAATGGTGGATTTGTTATAACAACATCTTGAGAACCGTTTTCAAAATGTTTTTTCCAATTTTTCATATCATCATGAATAATTCTTATTTGTTCTTGTAAGTTGTTTAGTTCAACATTTCTCTTTGCTAAATTAGCAGAAATTTCTTGAATTTCAATACCAGTAATTTTAGCTTTGGTTCTTTGAGATAGGAAAAGAGGTATCGCTCCATTTCCAGTTCCTAAATCTAGTATTTTGTTTGTACCTCTTGTTAGAGATATAAAGTTAGATATTAAAAGTGAATCTAAAGAAAAATTAAAATAATCAGGTCTTTGAATTATTTTTAAATTTTTATTTAATAAATTATTTATAACTTCGTTTTCATTAAGTGTCATTTTGTACCTCCAAAGTTATTATAACAAAAAAGATACAAAATTCAAGTCTAGATATCTCTAGTTAAAACTATATTAGCATCAGTTCCTAAAATATTATTTAAAACAACTGCTCCAATTTTTTGTGGTGATTGGATTTTAATATCTTTTAAAAGTTCCATACATTGGAAAATTAATTCTTTTGGGATAGGTTTATCTGTTTTAACAGGAACCATATGATGAATTCCTCCACTTACTCTAACGATAGAAGTAACAACTCTTTTAGGAGCAATGAGCTCCTCTTTACCATAAACTGCTCCTTTAGGACATGAGTTCCCAGTAACTTTATAATCATTTTCAATATCTATATTTAAATGGCATCCCATAGGGCATAAAATACATATCATCTCTTTCATTACTATACCTCCTGTAGCTCAATAACAATATCTTTAGAAATTCTTTTTAATAGTACCTCAGGAAGAAGAACTTTTTCCATCTCCCCTGGAGCTAGGTGAGCTCTTTTGAAGCTAGCAATAATATTATCTCCTTCTCTAACTACAATTTTTTTATTTTTATATATATTATTTACTCTCATGAAAATTTCTAATTTGTTTTGTAGATTATCTAAATTAATAACTTGAGGAACAGTATAAACAATACCGTTACCATTTTTTATATTAGAAACATTTTCTAATTTACAATTTTCTTCGGCTATGTAGCATGCTGCAAATTTTCCTGCTCTTTCGCCCTCTTCACTAACGAAATCTACGAGATCATGAACATGAACTACATTTCCACAAGCAAAAACACCAGGAATACTTGTTTCCATTGAGTTATTAACAATAGGACCGTTAGTTCTATTATCTAAAATAACACCAGCTTCCTTAGATAAATCATTTTCAGGAATAAGTCCAACTGATAAAAGAAGTGTGTCACACTCATATTCAACTTCAGTACCAGGGATAGGTTTTCTATTTTCGTCTACTTTTGCAATAACCACTTTTTCGAGTCTGTCTTTTCCTTTAATATCAACAACAGTGTGAGATAGAAGTAATGGAATGTTAAAATCATCAAGACATTGAACGATATTTCTATTTAATCCACCAGAAAATGGCATTAACTCTACTACAGCTTCTACTTTCGCACCTTCTAAAGTCATTCTTCTAGCCATAATAAGACCGATATCTCCACTTCCTAGAATTAAAGCTTTTTTTCCTACCATATACCCTTCCATATTTATATATCTTTGAGCAGCACCAGCTGTAAATATTCCAGAAGGTCTTTCACCAGGAATAGCAATAGCTCCTCTAGTTCTTTCTCTACATCCCATAGCTAAAATTACAGATCCAGCCTCAATCTCTTGATATCCATCTATAGGATTAATCATAGAAACAATTCTATCTTTAGAGATATTTAAAACCATAGTTTCTAGTTTAATATCAATAGGGTATTGTTTAACAAATTCAATATATTTCTGAGCATATTCAGGACCAGTTAACTCCTCTTTGAATCTATGAAGTCCAAAACCATTGTGGATACATTGTTGTAAAATACCACCTAGCTCTTTATCTCTTTCTAAAATAACGATATTTTTAGCACCATTTTCATAAGCTGATTTAGCAGCAGCAAGACCAGCAGGACCTCCACCAATAACAACAACATCATATCTCATTATTTTTTCAACTCCTCTATTAGAATATAAGAATTAGCTTTATCTAAGATAACGTCTTTAATATTTTTATTTAACTCTCTAGCAATAATTTCTTGAACTCTAGGTCCACAGAAACCACCTTGACATCTACCAGAGCCAGGTCTACATCTTCTTTTAACTGCGTCCATTGTTGTAGCCTTAACAGGTCTATGAATTGCTTCAACAATCTCACCTTCAGTAATCATTTCACATCTACAAATTATTCTACCAAATCTATTATCCTCTTTAATTTTTTTAGCCTTTTCTTCAGGTGAAAGATGCATGAAAAGAGTATGCTTTCTAGGTGTAACAAAATCCTCTTTTTTTATAAGATGAGCACCACTATCTTTCAATAAATCAATAGCTGCTAAAGCAATGGCAGGTGCAGCAGATAATCCAGGTGATTTTATTCCTGCAATATCAAAGAAGCCTTTAATAGATGATTCTTCAACAATAAAATCGCCTCTATCTGATTCTGCTCTAATTCCAGCAAACGTTCTAATATTTTCTCTAAAGTTAATATCTTTTATAGAGTGACTTCCTTTGAATTTAATATACTCAAGTCTATCAGTAGCTGTAGAAACATCGTATCTGTTATCAATATCTTGAGCATCAGGACCAACAAGTAAATTTCCATGAACTGTTGGAGTTACAAGTATTCCTTTTCCAAGTTTAGAAGGACATTGAAAAACAGTTTGATTTACTCTTTTTCCTTGATTTTTATCTAAGACAAAATATTCTCCTTTTCTTGGTAATATTTTAAATGATTCAGGTGCAATCATTTTATGAATAATATCAGCGTGAACTCCAGTACAATTAATTACATATTTTCCATGGAAAACTCCTGTGTTTGTATATATATGAAAAATGTCATCTGTTTTTTCAATATTTTCAACTTCTGTATTTAAAAATAATTCAACACCATTTTCAACAGCATTATCCATAAGGGCTTCAGCAAACTCCCAAGGTGAAACAATTCCAGCAGAAGCGCAGTGTAGTGCAGCAATAGCTTTTTCATCAACATTTGGTTCGATTTCTCTTAGTTTCTCTTGGTTGATAATAGCTAAGCCAGGAACTTTATTTATGATACCTCTGTTGTAAAGTACATTAAGATGTTCAACCTCTTCATCATTAAATGCTAATACAAGGGAACCATTACGTTTAAAAGGAACAGAAAGTTCATTGCATAAATCTTCATATAAAGAGTTACCTAAAACATTTAATTTAGCCATAAGAGAACCTTCTTTAGCGTCGTATCCTCCATGAACAATTGCACTGTTAGCTTTAGTAGTTTCATTAGCTACATCAGTATCTTTTTCTAAAACTGCAACTTTTAATTTGTATTTAGAAAGCTCTCTAGCGATACCAGTTCCAATAATACCAGCACCAATGATTAAAATATCATACATAAAATACCCTCCTAGTTTTTAATAGCAAAAAAGAGAGCAGAAAAAGGTGGTGATATAACAATCACCAATACCTTTTTAGCTCTCTTCATCTCTATTGCTAATATTTAATTTTTATCTAATCTAAATATACTACTTTTTTTTAAATTAGTCAAGCTCCCAATTTAAAGATCTTTCAACAGCTCTTTTCCATTTGCTATGTTTTAAATCTCTATCTTCTTCAGTCATGGTAGGAACGAATGTTTTTTCAAGACACCAATTTTGTTTAATCTCATTTTTATCATTCCAGAAACCAACTGCAAGACCAGCAAGATATGCTGCTCCTAAAGCTGTTGTTTCAACAGTAGAAGGTCTGTGAACCTCTTTACCCACAATATCAGATTGGAATTGCATTAAGAAGTTGTTAGCAGATGCTCCACCATCAACTTTTAAAGCTTTTAATTCAATTCCAGAGTCCTCTTGCATAGCTTCAAGAACATCTCTAGTTTGATAAGCAATAGATTCTAAAGTTGCTCTAATAATATGATTTTTATTAGCACCTCTAGTTAGTCCAACAATAGCACCTCTAGCATACATATCCCAGTGAGGAGTTCCTAAACCAACAAATGCAGGAACAAAGTAAACCCCACCATTATCTTTAACTTTACTAGCAAAATATTCTGTATCTTTAGAATCTGTAATTAACTTTAATTCATCTCTTAGCCATTGAACAGCAGCACCAGCAACAAAGATACTTCCTTCAAGAGCATATTCAACTTTTCCATCTAATCCAATAGCTATAGTAGTTAAAAGACCATTTTTACTTTGGTACATTCTACTTCCTGTATTCATAAGCATAAAGCAACCAGTTCCATAAGTATTTTTAGCTTCTCCTTTTTCAAAGCAAGCTTGTCCAAATAGAGCAGCTTGTTGATCTCCAGCAACACCACAGATAGGAACTCTATGTCCACCTTTTCCACCAAGATTAGCATATCCAAATGTTCCACTTGAATCTTTAACTTCAGGAAGCATAGATTTAGGAATATCTAACTCTTTTAAAAGTTTTTCATCCCAACAAAGATCTTTAATATTATAAATCATAGTTCTAGAAGCATTTGTGTAATCTGTAGCATGAGATTTTCCATTAGTTAATTTCCAAATTAACCATGTATCAACAGTACCAAATAATAACTCTCCTCTTTCAGCTTGTTCTCTAGCGCCTTCAACATTATCTAAAATCCATTTTATTTTAGTTCCTGAGAAATAGGCATCTACAACAAGACCTGTATTATCTCTTATATAATCAGCTAATCCTCTAGCTTTTAAATCATCACAAATATGAGCAGTTCTTCTACACTGCCATACAATTGCATTGTAAACAGGTTTTCCAGTTAGCTTATTCCAAACAATAGTAGTTTCTCTTTGGTTGGTAATTCCTATACCAATAACATCATGTTGAGAAACGCCAGATTGTGCAATAGCTTCAGCTAAAACACCACTTTGACTAGCCCAAATTTCCATAGGATCATGCTCAACCCATCCCTCTTTTGGATAGATTTGTCTAAATTCTTTTTGTGCACTTGCCACAATATTTTGTTGTTCATCAAAAATTATAGCTCTTGAGCTAGTTGTTCCTTGGTCTAATGCGATTATATACTTCATAGAAAATCCTCCCTAAGTTATTATATTTTAATTGAAAAGAGCTGCAAAAGTAATAGCACCGATAATACCACCTACGATAGGACCAGCAATAGGTACCCAAGCATAAGACCAGTCAGAATCTCCTTTATTGGCAATAGGTAAAATAGCGTGCATAATTCTAGGTCCTAAGTCTCTAGCAGGGTTAATAGCATAACCAGTAGGCCCACCTAAACTTAAACCTAAACTCCATACATAAAATCCAGCTAATAACGGCCCTAAAATACCAGTAAATCCTCTAACCATATCACCATTTGGTAAAGTAGCAGTGAAAGCTTGGTTATTAACATGACCAATAGCTAATAGTCCAAAAACAAGCATAAAAGTGCCGATAGCTTCTGTTACAAAGTTCCACTTTAAATCTCTAATAGCAGGTCCTGTAGAAAAAGAACCTAAGATTGCTCCAGTATCAGTTGTTTCGTCATAATGTCTTTTGTAAGTAAGATATACAAAAATTTGTCCAAACATAGCTCCTAAAATTTGGGCAACAACATAACCTAAAACAAGGTTAGCTGGGAAAAGACCTGCAACAGCAAATCCAATAGTTAAAGCAGGGTTAAGATGAGCACCACTAATCCATCCTACGCAGTAAGCTCCAGTCATAACAGCTAGACCCCAAGCAGTAGTAATAACAATCCATCCAGAGTTGTTTCCTTTACTTTTGTTTAAAACCACATTTGCAACAACACCATTACCAAGTAAAACAAGAATTGCAGTACCTATAAACTCAGCTACAAAAACATTCATGATATCCTCCCATATTTATTTTTTTTATATTAAAAAAAAGCTATTCAAAAAAAGAGAATTTTAAGAAATTCTGTTTAATTGAATAGCTTCTCTAATATCTCTAGCTAAACTAATTTATAATATTTAGTTTTGTTGTAGATATAGCTACAGCTCCGCTTTTTAAAGCTAGATTGACATCTTCATGATCGGAGATAAGTCCACCAGCAATAATTGGAATAGAGCTTTGCTTTGAAATTTGTTCAATAATTTTAGGCATAACTCCAGGTAGAATTTCAATTGCATCGATATATGTTTCATTAAAAAGTTTTTCAGTAGTAGTTAAAGATAAAGAGTCTATTAAGAAACACCTCATAATAACTAAAAAGCCAATTTTATGTGCATATTTAGCTACTTGAGATTTTGTAGTTATGACTCCATCTGCAAAAGTATTATCTTTCAAATAGTCAATAGCAGAATTATCTTTAGTATTTAAGCCTTGAATCATATCAAGGTGTATAAAGCATAGTTTTCCACTTGCTTTGATAAGACGAGTAGTTTCTTCAATAGAGCAAATATCACTACTTAGAAGAAATATTATCTTAGAGGAGCTTAAAAGAGCTTTTTCTAAAGTTTGTAGGTCCTTTACAGCAAGTATCTTGTTATTTTTGATTAAAATCTTTTCAAAATTTGAGTTCATTTTGATCTCCTTTTGTCTCTTATCAATATTAAGTATACTATATTAATTTTAAATGTCAAGTTAAATAACAGTTAATTTTTTAAATTTGACAAAAAAATAAAAAAGGGGTTATAATAACCCCTTTAAACTCAATAAGTTATATATTTTTAGTAGGTTTAGTTATACCGATTAAAATACATGTTACAAAAGCACCAATAACAACAGATAATAGATACATCATTGGATTTGTAATAATAGGTAAAACAAATAATCCACCGTGAGGTGCAGGCAATTGACATTTGAATGCCATTGATAGACCACCAGCTAGAGCAGAACCTATAACACAACTAGGAATAACTCTAATTGGATCAGCAGCAGCAAAAGGAATAGCTCCCTCAGTAATAAAAGATGCTCCCATTATATAGTTAGTTAAACCAGCTTCTCTTTCCTCTTTAGAGAATTTATTTTTAAAGAAAGTAGTTGCTAAAGCGATTCCTAAAGGTGGAGTCATACCACCAGCCATAACAGCAGCATGTGGATAATAGTTTCCAGCAGCAATAGCAGCAATACCAAATGTAAAAGCGGCTTTATTGATAGGACCTCCCATATCAATAGCCATCATACCACCAACAATAGCTCCTAATAAGATAAGGTTACCAGTACCAAGAGAATTTAAGAAATTAGTAATTCCACCATTTACAGCAGCAACTGGAGATATAACAACAGTATACATAAGAACACCAGTTATTAAAATTCCAAATAAAGGATATAAAAGAACAGGCTTAATTCCTTCTAGTTTTTCAGGAAGTTTAGCGAATACCTTTTTTAAGAATAGAATAACATAACCACCAAGGAAACCTCCAACTAAACCACCAAGGAAACCACCACCATTATTAGCAGAAATTAAACCTCCAACCATAGCGGGAGCAAATCCAGGTCTATCTGCAATACTCATTCCTATAAATCCTGCAAGAACTGGAACCATTAAGAAGAAAGCATTTCCACCACCAATATCCATTAAAAGTTTAGCGATTGGACTAAAACTTGGATCAGTAGGATCAGATGCCTTTATACCGAATATGAAAGATATTGCAATTAAAATACCTCCACCAACAACGAATGGCAGCATATTAGAAACCCCACTCATTAAATGCTTATAGAATCCCTTTCTTTCACTAGTTCCAGAAGATGTTTTTGTTTCTTTATTTGAATACACTGGTGCAGTTTGATCTAAAGCTTTTTGAATTAACTCTTGAGGTCTTTTAATTCCCTCTTTAACTCCAACAATTTCAACATGCTTTCCGTTAAATCTAGCCATTTCAACATTTTTATCAGCAGCAATTATAATTCCTTTTGCATTTTTAATCTCTTCATCCGTAAGGTGGTTTTTAACTCCTGTAGATCCATTAGTTTCTACTTTGATTTTAATTCCCATCTCTTTAGCTTTTTTGTTTAAAGCTTCAGCGGCCATATATGTGTGAGCAATTCCAGTTGGACAAGCAGTTACTGCAAGTACTTGATAATCATTATCCTCCTCTTTAGGCGGGACAAGTTCTTCTCCTACATTATCCTCTTTTAAAAGAATATCTAGAACTTCTTGCTCTGTTTTTACTTTTAAAAGCTGTTCTCTAATATCATCATCTAATAAAAGAGATGTCAGTTGAGATAATGTTTCAATATGTGAATCAGTAGCATCAGCGGGAGCAGCAATCATGAAAAATAATTTAGATGGCTCACCATCTAAAGAATCATAATCAATTCCTTCTTTAGAAAGTCCAAATGCAACAGTAGGAATTTTAACAGATGATGATTTTCCGTGAGGGATAGCAATACCTTCTTCTAAACCAGTAGAACTTTGCTCCTCTCTATTTAAAATAGTTTTTCTAAATTCATCTTTATCATTAAGTCTACCAGCATTGTAAAGAACATCGACAAGTTCATCAATAACTTCAATTTTACTTTTAGCATTTAAATTTAATTTTATACAATCTTTTACTAACATTTTATCTAACATAATATTCCTCCCATTTATAAATTAATAACTTTAATATCTTTTAATAAATTTGTCATAGTATTAAAAGTTGCTAATCCTTTAGAAAAAGCAGTAGCACTTCCAGAAGCAATTCCAATCTCATAACACTCTTTTAAAGATAAAGATTTGTTAAGACCATATATAAATCCACCAATCATTGAATCTCCAGAACCATTTGAACTAATAAGAGTACCTTTAGGAACACCACTTATAAAAATTTCATTTTGTGTTATAAAAATAGATCCTTTAGAACCTAAAGAGATTAAAACATTTTTAGCTCCCATCTTTTGTAATTTTTTACCAGCTTCAACTAACTCTTCAGTAGTTGAAAAATTAGAGTTAAAAAATTCATTGATTTCATCCTTGTTTGGTTTTATTAAAAATACGCCTTTTTTTAAAGCAATTTCAAAAGGAAGACCTCTAGTATCTAAAATAACTTTTACATCCTTTGGAATGCTTTCAATAATATCAGCATATATACTAGAAGGTAAAGAAGATGGAACACTTCCAGATAGAGCTAAAATATCATTAGCTTTAAGATTAGTTTTTAAAAAATTAAGTAACTCTTGAAGATTTTCTTTTGAAATTGTAGGAGAAGTGCCTGCAATTTCACTTTCAAGTCCATTATTATTTATTTTAATATTTATACGAGTATCTTCATCAACATTAAAAAACTTAGTATTTAAACCATCGTGATTTAAAGTATTTTTTATAAATTCTCCAGTAAATCCACCAATAAATCCTAAACAAATTGATTCTGTGTTAAAATTTTTTAAAATTTTAGATACATTGATCCCCTTTCCTCCAGGAAGTTTATACGTTTCTTTAGGAGTGTTTAAATTTCCTTCGATAAAAGAATCAAAGGATAAAAAATAATCTAAAGCAGGATTTAAAGTTAACGTGTATATCATTTTACTACCTCCACTTTTACTATATTTTTATATTCTTTAGAAAGTGGCTTATCTGTAATTAAAGTCCCTTTATCTAAAGTAGAAAAAATAGTAAAACTACTTTTTCCAATTTTTGAATGGTCACAAAGAAAAAAAGTATCCGTACTTTTATTAATAGCTTCACTTTTAATAAGAGCTTCTTCAAAGTCAGGTGTGCTATAGCCATCTAAAGTAACAGCATTAACACCAATAAAAGCATATTGAAAATTAAAAGTTTTTATATATTGAGCTGCTGAAAATCCAACAGTACAACTAGTTTTACTTTTAATTTTACCGCCTATTAAATAACTTTCAATTTCATATTTTTCTAACTCATCTATTAAATTTAATCCGTTTGTTACAACTTTAATATTAAGATTTTTCAAATACTTAATCATACAAAGAGTTGTTGTTCCAGCATCTAAGAAAATATAGGAATCTCTCTTAATGAAACTTGCGGCATATTTTGCAATTTTTTCTTTTTCCACTCTATTAAGATTTCTTCTGTATTGGATGTTAAAATCCTTTGTAGTATCTAAAGAGTTATTTAAGATAGCTCCACCGTGAACTCTTTTAACAAGCTCTTTTTTTTCTAAAGAAGCTAAATCTCTTCGAGCAGTAGCTTCTGAAATATTTAAAAATTCAACGATTTCTTGGATTTTTATAACCTCTTTTTGTTTCAAAAGTTCTAAAATAGAATTTTCTCTTTCTATATTCAACATAAAATCACATCCTTTATAGAAAGTATATTATCATAGTGTAAAATAAAAATCAATCATTTTCTTTCAAATTCTTTCAAAAACAATCAAAAATAAAAAAATGAAGGATTTTTATAAAATAAAGATTATAATAAATTTAGAGGAGGGAGTTATAATGAATATAGATTTTACAGAAAAAATAATTGGGAAGGAAAAATATTTTAATTCAGCTGTGATAGCATTAGTTATTGAAAAAAATGATAAGAAATATTTTTTATTTGAAAAAAGAGCTAGAGGAGTAAGGCAAGGAGGAGATATATCTTTTCCAGGTGGAAAAATAGAAATGGGTGAAACTAGTTTAGAAGCGGCATTAAGAGAGTGTAAAGAAGAGATTGGTATAGATGAAGTCGATGTTAAAGGAAAAATAGGAACATTAGTTATACCATCTGGGATAATGGTAGAAGCTTTTTTAGGCATTATAGAAGAGAAAAAATTAAAGAAATTAAAAATAAACGAAGATGAAGTTGAAGGGTGTTTTTTAGTTCCTGTTGATTTCTTTAAAAAAAATTCTCCAAGAATTGAAAAATTAGAAGTAGAAACTAAGCCTTATTATTATGAAAATGGGGAGAAATTTGTATTTCCAGCAGTGGAATTAAATTTACCTAAAATGTATCATACACCTTGGAAGAGTTCTCCAAGAGAGGTTTATATTTATATCTATGAAGATAAGGTTATATGGGGATTAACAGCAGAGATTATAAAAGAAGCTATAAAATATTTATAGGTATATAAAAAGAGACTATTTTTATAAATAGTCTCTTTAAAAAACTTAAAAATATGGTTTTATAAAGTATAGAAACATTGTAATCGCAAGAAGGTCAGCAGCTCCACCTGGACTAATTCTTTTTTCTATAAATTCTTTTTCAATTTCAGTTAATAAGTTTATATCTAAAGAGTTATTATCAAATTTTAAATGTAAATCTTTAGCTTTAAGTTTTACAAAATTTAGAATTTCAATATCGTGTCTGTGTAAAATGGTTGTATCTTCTAAATTACTCATTAAAAATATAAGAGTTCTAATCATTGCAGAGTTAATATGCTCGCCAGAAACTAAAGATTTTTCAAAAATTTCAACGGAGTTATTAAAAATAATATCTAAACCATTTTTTACAATTCCTCTTACACCAACTACGCCATGTTTAATATATAATTTCTCTCCATGAGTAAGAGAAGATTTTTTATGAATATCATTAAAGTCTTTTAAAATATCTCGACACATGTCTTTTATTAGTGATGAGATATCATTAAATAATAAATTTTCATACTTTGCTTTAGCACTTAAAGCGGCAGTAATACCCATTAAGAAAATCATTCCCTTATGTGTATTAACGTTATGAGTAGCTAAAAACATATCATTTTCAGCAACTTTTCCCATAAATCTTATTTTCTTAAAAATTAAATCAACTGATAAGGGCGAATACCCCGCATTTACAACTTTTTTAAAGTAACTATTTAAAGAAAATCCACTGTCAATAAAGGTGAAAAAATCCATATCTTCATGAGAACCGTTAGTATGAGGTGAAACTAATCCAAAAGATGGTGAAGCAGAAACTTCTAAGATAATTGATTTTAATGCTAGATTTGAGAAACTGTCCATTATCTCAATTTTATTACGCTCAGAATTTAAGTATTCTTCTAGTCTCTTTTCAATAGCTATTTGAACATCTTTTTGGGTATGTTTTTTAGTTCTAGTACAAACAAAGGCCATATCATTGCAAAGAAGACATTGTCTTTTTTCTCCACCAAAGTCTTTTCTAGAAAATGGATAACCGTTATTATCGAAAACATCAATATCAACACATCGACCTAAAATATGAGATTCTTCAATCTCCATAGCAATTTTTTTTATATTTTTACCAGAATAATTAATTGAATATATATATGTAGGCCCTTCGATAGATTCAATTTTTTTTGAATATATAATTTGTGAATTGAAAATTTCTAGAATTTCATCCTTTATAATTTCAACAATATATTTAGCAACAAAACTATTTTTTTCCTCTCCAGGATAGTTAGCTCTCAAAACTAAAATGGGATTTTTAAAATTTTCAATAACTTCATTTTGAATCTCTACTCTTTTTTCTCTCATTAATAAAAATTCTTCTAAATTAAACATCTATAATTAGTGAACAGAGTTAGAATTTTTAATTCTCTCTGTAATCTCCTTCCCTTTTTCTGAAATTAAGTATTCGTAAGTAGAATATGGAACTAAATTTTTAACTTCATTTAATTTGTCCTCTTTTAAAAGAGCACGAACTTGTGAGGCACTTATAGCACAATGTTCCATCTCTTTTCTTGGAATAATACAAACTTTTAAATTAAATTCCTTAAAAGTTTCAATCATAGTATCATTGTATTTTTTAGTTACTTCACAAAATGGTTCTTCACCAACAAATCTAGTTGAAATATTTAGTTTTTTGCAAAAGTGTTCAGCAGTTATTTTAGTATCTAATTTCATAAATTCAACTAAAGAATCGTCTTCTTTTCTTAAAAAGTAATTAGGAAATGTAGCTGAAGATATAACATATTCTGTACTAGGTAAAATAGTTACATTTGTTAAATGCTCTGTTCCTTTTTTTACTAGAGCAATTCTATCGGAAAATGGAAAAGACGATTTATCCTCTTCAACAACTAAAACTAAAATATTATCCATTTTTTTAGCAGCAGTTTCAATAAGAAATTGATGACCTAAAGTGAAAGGATTGCAATTCATTATAAGAAGACCATTATTGCTATTTTCTTCCCAAGCTAATTGTGATTTCATTTTATCAATAGTTTTATCAATAGAATTCATTCCAATTTCAAGAAGCGCTACTTTATCAGTTTTTGAAATTGGTTTAAATCCAACACCTTTAAAAATATCTTCATTTGAAGGTTTTGTAAAAACAAAAGTATGAAAAATTCCTTGATCAAAAGATTTATTAAGAAGAGTTGTAACAAGAGTGTTTGTAACTCCTTCTCCTCTTAAAGAATCATCTATGGCAAAGCATTTTATTATATTTTTACTTTTAGAGGCTGTTGCGACAATTTCCTCATTTTTTCTAATAACTAAAGAGTAATCAATAGTTTCATCAAAATTTAATTGAAACTTTTTTAAAAACTCCTTAAGTTCATTTTTTTGATAGCTACTATTTAAATTTAGTGTTTCTATATTCATTGTGTTTGTGTTACCCCCTCTTTAATAAGTTGGAATTTACTTGTTATATCATCAATATATTGAATAAATATATTTTGAGATTCAGATAAAATTTCATTTTTTGAAATGCTATATACTACATAAACCTTATTATTTTCCATCCAAGTATCTTTTTCAATTGATTTTTGTACAAGTTGAGTAGCAGTATAATCCATTAAATCAGATAAAGCAGGAGATAATATTTTTTTAGTATAAGGATCAGCAGGAACTAAGAAAGATTTAAAAACTATCTCTTCTTCAGATAAAATTTTAGACTTTAATTTTTCTTTAGCTTCACGAACAGCTTTTCCAGTTGCAACTAATGTACCACTACTTGCAATTTTAGCTGAACCAATACCGATAACTTCATTTTCAGAATCAACAGAAG
Source organism: Cetobacterium somerae ATCC BAA-474 (assembly GCF_000479045.1). NCBI lineage: Bacteria > Fusobacteriati > Fusobacteriota > Fusobacteriia > Fusobacteriales > Fusobacteriaceae > Cetobacterium > Cetobacterium somerae. The sequence goes on along the minus strand of NZ_KI518200.1, from coordinate 110,707 downwards.
TAGTCATTCGCTCAGTATTTTCAGTGTTTTCCATAGGATTTGGTATTGAAAGATTATTACATCCAGTTAAGAAAAAAATAAAAGATATAGCTGTAAATTTTTTTAACATTAGAACTCCCCCCTTTAAAAATAAATTATATGCTAGGTATAGTACCTAAGATTTTAATATTTAAATTTTCAAAATCTTTTAAGTTTTTAAATGGAATTAAATTTATAAAAAGATTTGAATCAACTTTTATATACTCTTTAGAAATTATACCATTATGTAAAATATAAGTAACATCATTATCTTTAAAAATAGAGTTATTGTAAGAGGAAAATAAATATAAAACCTCTTCATTTAAATTAACTTTATTAATAAGGTACCAGTTATTTTTTTCTATAAAATCTATAATTTCTTTAGAAAGTGGAGTTAAAATGTATTTAACAGAATCTAAATTCAGTTCTTCAAACTGACGAATAACAACAGGATTAACATATTCTCCAAAAATTTTTTTTACTCCAACTAAAGATAAAGCGTTGTATTTTATACCTACATTTAGTATGCCTTCAAGTTTTCGGCAAAAAGATATAATTTCAGTATAAAAACTTTGGATTTCATCAGCTTCAAGTCCTGAAAAGTCACTTAATTTTTTATAAATAGCAACCTCTCTTTCTGGAACATATATACGGCTGTTGTCTTTTGATTTTGTTACACCAACTTGGTGAACAATATTCATTCTGTTCAGAATTAACTCTACAATTTTTTTATCTATTTTGTCTATTTCTTCTCTTAATTTATTAATATCACGTGTAATTTTAATCACCCATTTCATGAACATTATCAATACATATTCTATAATATAAAGGTGTCAAAATCAAATAATTATTGAAATATAATGAAAAATCTTATAGAATGAGATATTGAAATGTTTAAAAATAAATAGAAGTTTCAGGAGGAAAATATGAAGTTTTTTTCTTTGAATAAAAAAAAGTATGCGACTTTAACTGTTAAAGAAAATAAATCAGAAAATAAAAAAGTTGAAGAAAAAGAGGAAAAAATAATAAAAAAAACAAAAATAACAGGACTTTGGGAAAAATGTCCAGAGTGTCATGAGATTGTTTATAAAAATGATATTGAACAAAATTTACAAAAATGTCCACATTGTGATTATTATTTCTCAATGAGTGCTAAGGAGAGAATTGCTCTTTTAATAGATGAGGGAACTTTCCAAGAGATGGATAAAAATTTAACTTCAGAAAACCCATTAGATTTTCCAGGGTATACTGAAAAATATGAAGCAGCAGTAGAAAAAACAGGAATGTTAGAAGGTGTTGTAGCAGGAATTGGAGATATTTTTGGAATAAAAGTAAGTATAGCGGTTATGGACTTTGATTTTTTAGGTGGAAGTATGGGATCTGTTGTGGGAGAGAAAATAACAAGAGCAATAGAAAGAGGAATAAAGTTTAAAGTTCCGGTAGTTGTGGTATCTTCATCTGGAGGAGCTAGAATGCATGAAGGAATACTTTCACTTATGCAAATGGCAAAAACTTCAGCAGCACTAGAAAAATTAAGAGAAGTGGGGGTTCCATTTATTTCTATTCCAGTAAATCCAACAACAGGAGGAGTAACAGCTTCTTTTGCAATGTTAGGAGATATAATTATGACAGAGCCAGATGCTTTAATAGGGTTTGCGGGACAAAGAGTAATTGAGCAAACAATAAAGCAAAAATTGCCAAATGGATTCCAAAGAAGTGAATTTTTACAAGAGTGTGGAATGGTTGATGTTATAACAAAAAGAGAGGATATGAAGAGAACTCTTCATAAAGTTTTAGATAATATAATCTAGAAATCGTTTATTTACAGGAGAGTGACATGAAATTTAATAGTGAAATTTTAGATTTAGAAACTAAAATAGTAGAGCTTAAAAATTTTTCAAAAGAAAAAAATATAGATTTAAGTTTAGAGATAGAAAAACTTTCAAAACAAAGAGATGAATACTTAAAAGCCGCTTATGAAGACTTAACAGATTGGGATAGAGTAGCTATAGCTCGTCATCCAGAAAGACCATATACATTAGACTATATAGAAAATATGACAACAGATTTTATAGAGCTCCACGGAGATAGGTTATGTAAAGATGATGCTGCAATAGTTGGTGGTCTTTGCAAAATAGATGGAAAAAAAGTTATGATTGTTGGACACCAAAAAGGAAGAACTATTGAAGAGAATATCTTTAGAAATTTTGGAATGGCAAGTCCTGAAGGGTATAGAAAAGCCCTGAGATTATTTAAAATGGCTGAAAGATTTTCGATTCCTATAGTAAACTTAATAGATACAGCAGGGGCATACCCTGGGATAGAAGCAGAAAAACATGGACAAGGAGAAGCTATTGCTAGAAATTTATTGGAAATGGCAGGCTTAAAAGTGCCAATAATTTCTGTTGTAATAGGTGAAGGAGGATCTGGAGGAGCTTTGGCATTAGGAGTAGCAGATAAAGTTTATATGTTAGAAAATTCAGTTTATTCTGTAATATCTCCAGAAGGATGTGCGGCAATTCTTTATAAAGATTCTTCTAAAGCCCCAGAAGCAGCAAATAACTTAAAAATATCAGGTCATAGTTTACAAAGTTTAGGTATAATTGACGGTATAGTTAAGGAACCTCTAGGAGGAGCTCATAGAGATTATAAGTGTGCAGCAAATGATCTAAAAAGTGTTATTTTATCATCACTTTTAGAGTTATCTAAATTAGATGTAGATACTTTACTAAAAAATAGATATAATAAGTTTAGAAAAATGGGAAGTTTTACAGAGAAAACAATCTAAATTTTAATAGAAAGTGTCGGAGGTGTTAAGCTTATGAAAAAAATAGCTGTTTTAACAAGTGGAGGAGACGCTCCTGGAATGAACGCTGCAGTAAGAGCGGTAGCTAAAGTAGCCTTAGCAAAAGGGATGGAAGTATACGGAGTAAGAAGAGGATATTTAGGAATGGTTCACGATGAGATATTCCAAATGAATGGAAGCCATGTATCTGGAATTATTGATAGAGGTGGAACAGTTCTTTTAACAGCTAGATGTTTAGAGTTTAAAGATCCAAAATTCAGAGCAATAGCTGCTGAGAATTTAAAGAAAAGAGGAATTGAAGGTATCGTAGTTGTAGGAGGAGATGGATCTTATAGAGGTGCTGATTTATTATCTAAAGAGCACGGATTTAAGGTTGTAGGATTACCTGGAACAATAGACAATGATATAATAGGAACAGACTATACAATAGGTTTTGACACATGTTTAAATACAATATTAGATGCTATGTCAAAATTAAGAGATACAGCAACTTCACATGAAAGAACAATCTTAATGGAAGTAATGGGAAGACATGCAGGAGATTTAGCTCTTCATGCCACATTAGCTGGTGGAGGAGATGGAGTTTTAATTCCTGAAATAGAGGAACCAATTGAGATGTTAGCTTATCAAATTAAAGAGAGAAGAAGACAAGGGAAGCTACACGATATAGTTTTAGTAGCTGAAGGTGTTGGAAGTGTTTTTGAAATTGAAAAGCAACTAAAAGAGAAAGTAACAACAGAGGTAAGAAGTGTAGTTTTAGCTCACGTTCAAAGAGGTGGAACTCCATCTGGATTTGATAGAGTTTTAGCAACTAAAATGGGAGCAAAAGCAGTTGAGCTTCTTGAAGCAGGAGAAGGTGGAGTTATGGTAGGAATTGAAAGTAATGAATTAGTAACTCATCCAATTTCATTTGCTTGGGAAGGTAAAAGAAAATATGATATTAGAAAAGATTATGAATTAGCATTAACACTTTGTAAATAGGAGCTGATGAGAATATGATTACAGTTTTAGACGTTGTTAGAAAAGAAAGAAGAAAAAATAAGATTAAAAGAGAAATTGAAGATAATGATAGAAAAATAAGAGACAACAGAAAAAGAGTTGATCTTTTAACAAACTTAAAGGAGTATCTAAAGCCTGGAATGACTTATGCTGAGATTATTGACATAATTGAAAACATGAAAGGTGACTATGAGGATAGAGTTGATGACTATATAATCAAAAATGCTGAGTTAGGAAAAGAAAGAAGAGAAATTTCTAAAAGCATAAAAGAGATTACAAGAACATTAGCTCAAAAAGCTCCAGTAGAAAAAAAGTAATAAGGAGTTTAAATGGCAACTAAGTCATTAGAGATATTGATAGATGAATTTAATAGATTACCTGGAATTGGAAGAAAAAGTGCAGTGAGATTGGCATTTCATGTTTTAGAGATGTCGGATCAAGAAGTTGAAAGATTTTCAAAAGCTTTAAAAGATGTAAAAGAAACTGTAAAAAAATGTTCAATTTGTGGTAATTTTAGTGAAAATGATATATGTGATATATGTAGAGATGAATTTAGAGATAAGAATATTATCTGTGTTGTAGAGGATAGTAGAGATATAATTCCTTTAGAAAAAACAAAGAGATATAAAGGAAGTTATCATGTTTTAAATGGTAAAATAGATCCATTAAATGGTATGACTCCAGATAAACTAAATTTAAAATCATTGTTAGAAAGAGTGGCAAAAGAGGATATAAAAGAAGTTATTCTTGCTTTAAATCCAGATTTAGAGGGAGAGACAACAGCTTTATACTTAACAAAACTTTTAAAGACGTTTGATGTAAAAGTAACAAAAATAGCTAGTGGAATTCCAATGGGTGGAAATATAGAATTTGCTGATGTAGCAACTATATCAAGAGCTTTAGATGGAAGACAAGAGATATAAAAAAAGTCGGATTAATCCGACTTTTTTTATTTTAAATCTATGATAGCTTTTTCTAGACAATCAAGAGTAAATCTAACTCTGTCTTCACGAGCATTTTCTCCCATATGTCCAATTCTAATAACCTTTCCAGCTAGAGGACCATAAGATCCAGAAAGTAGAATATTATATTTGGTTCTTAGATGAACTAGTAAATCCTCTGCTCTTATTCCTTCAGGAGGATAAAAAGCTGTAACTGTAGGTGAGAAGTTAGATTCTAAATATAGAGAACACCCAAGTTCTTTAAGTCTTTCAATACAAAGATCTCTCATTTCCTCGTGTCTATCAAATACTCTAAATAAAGTTTCAGATAGTAGATTATCAATAGCAGTTCCTAAACTGATAATGTCACTAGCTGGCATAGTGTATGGAAAAGATTTCTTTTCCTCTATATTTTTCCAGTGTAATAAATTACAATAAAAAGATGGAATAGGAGTTGTTCTATTTTCCATTGCATGCCAAGCATCATTACTAACAGCGACTATAGTAAGACCTGGGGCAGCTGAAAAAACTTTTTGAGATGCAGACAACATAATATCAACATTCCATTCATCCATTCTAAAGTCAACTCCTCCAAGAGCTGCAACTGTATCAACTACAGTTAGAATACCTTTAGATTTTAGAAGTTGACATACAGGACCAATATCGTTAAGAAGTCCACTAGGAGTATCACAATGTATTACCGTAGCATATTTAAAATCAGAATCTTTTTCTAGAAAATCTTTAAGATTTTCCAAATCAATTGATTTCTTCCAGCTTGATTCAAATACAGTAACTTCCCCACCATAAGGCTCAATAAGTTCTTTGAAACCTTCTCCAAAGAAACCATTAGAGATAACAAGAGCTCTATCTCCTTTTTCAGTAAGAGAAGCACAAGCTGAATCTAAACCAAGCATTCCTTCTCCACTCATTATAAGAATTTTAGAATGATCTGATCCAATAAAATTTCTAAGTCTATGACAAACAAATTTATAATAACTTAGGAAGTCGGGATCAAGATCGGGGTTTCCGAATACCTTACTTCTTGCATGTAAAGTATTACCTGAAACGGTAGTAGGCCCAGCGGTCATCATTAGGTAGTTAGGTCTGTAAAATAACATTTTAAATCCTCCTTGATTTTAATTTTTACAAGAAAAATAACTTACTTTATATGTTAATACTGTAGATTTAAAACTTTTTGTTAAAGAATAGTTAGAGCTTGAAAAGCCAGTTACTCCAGTCTCTTTTAAATGTTTTAAAGCTTTTAGAGGAGTAGAAAACTCTAGAGTGAACTCATCCTCTTGAAATTCAACAAAAGTATAGTATTTTTTTAAAATTTGATAAATCTCTTCGGTACTTTTATAATCTAAAGATACTCCAAAATGATTAAAAATTTCAACTAAATTTCCCTTTGAATATATAGAGAAAACTAAATGTGAAGTATTTTTAGAAGTTTTATAAATGAGATTTTCTAAGTTTTCAACCCATTGAAAAGCTGAACTAGAAACAATTAAAGAATAATTTTTTATTGTTAGTGTTTCCATATTTTCAACAAAAAAATCTCTGTATGATATATTTGAAAAAAAATCTTGAGTATTAAAAATATCATTTAAATCCAAATGAGTGAAATTTAAATTTTCACAGAGAGTTTTAGTAAAAATTCCTGTACCACATCCTAACTCTAAAATAGTATCATATTTTTTGGATTTATCAATAAATGTTAAAAGTTTTTTAGCTACTTTTTTTTGAGTAACTGCATTTTGGTCATAATTTTTAAATTGCTTATCAAAATTCATTTTCTTTACCAATGATATCCCTCCAACTTTTTATAACATTAAAAGGATAGTGACTACATTGAAGGGTAATGATAGTACTAGCCTCTTTTTCGTAAAACTTTAATTGTTTTGAGTAAGGAATGATTCGATCATGTTCTCCAAGAAAAACTTTATCAAAAGTATAATGGTTATTAGGAGAATTATAAAGAATATTTTCTAACTCTGTTTTTAATTTGTTTAAATTTGGAGTTTTACAAAAATACTCTAAAGGAAGTTCCATATTAGTATAGAATTTTTTTAAATTATCTAATGAAAGAGTTTCTAGAGTAAATCTAAACATTTTTGAAGATATCCCATATTTACCAATAATATATGGGACACCGTTTATGGCTATGGATGAACAGTTTAACTCCTTATTTTCTAATAAAAATTTAGAAGCATAGTAAACACCAAAGGACCAACCAATAACATAAATTTTTTTATATTTAGAGAAATCGAGATTATTAACAATATAGGGATAATTAAGACAATGAACTTCAAAGCAGTCATCATAAGTAAGATTTTCTACAATGTTACTATCCATTCCCCATCCGTTAAAAAAAAGTATTAAGTGCATAATTTAACTCCTGAAAAAAATCAATTATATTATCTTTTGATAAACTAGGAGATAAGCCGATTCTAATTCTAGATGTTCCCTTAGGAACTGTAGGTTCTTTTACTCCATAAACAAAATATTTCTTTTCTTTTAAATAGTTAGTAATCTTATCCAATCTTTCGTTATCTCCAATAATTATAGATATGATGTGTGTTGTAGATAAAGTGTTCATATTATATTTTTTTATTAGAGAGTGAGCTAATTCTTGTAATTCAATAAGATATTGACGTTTATCTTTAAATAATTCCATTTTTTCTAAAATAAATATATTCCAAGCTATATTAATAGGAGGAAGAGCTGTGGTGTAAATAAATTTTCTTCCTTTATTAATGATGTAATCTTTGTATAGTTGATTACAGATTAGATATGACCCAGTTGACCCTCCACCTTTCCCAAGAGGAATTGTAAGAAAATCAATATGTTCAATTAAATTTTTACTATGAGCCATTCCGTAAGAGTAAACACCAAAAGAGTGAGCTTCATCAATAACTAATGAAAAATTGAACTCTTTTTTTAAGCTGATAAGCTCTTCTAAATGGACACAATCTCCATCCATACTATAGATAGTTTCTGAAATAACAAAAATATTTTCAAATTTATCTTTATTTTTTTTTAAAAGTATTTTTAGATGGCTAAGATCAAGATGTTTGTATCTTAATAAAGTTGCTTTACTGTGTAAGATGCCATCGTGAATACTTGCATGATTTAACTTGTCACTTATGACTAAAGTTTTTTCATCACAAAAGGTTTCTATAACACAACAATTGCAATCGAAGCCACTATTAAAAAATAGGACAGGTTTTTTATATATATTTTCAGCTAGCTCTTCTAATTTCATAACTAAAGAATATGATCCGCTAATTAGTCTAGAAGAACTAGAAGAAAGTGCTAGATTTGGATATTTTTTATAAAACTCTTCAATTAAAAGTGCGTTATTGCCAAATCCCATATAATCATTAGATGAAAGATTTAAAAAATCTTGATTTAGTATAGTTAATTTTCTAAAACGATTTTCATCTTTAAAATTTTCTAACTCTTTTTTTATTTTTTCTTTTAACATAGTTAATCACCAAAAATATTATACCTAAAAAGATAAAAAAAAGCCATTAGAAAGAAGGAATAAATATTAGATGTAAATATATACTTCAAAATTAAATGTGCACTTTTTAATAAATGTTGCATTTTTTATATTTAGGTGGTAACATTGTTCTAATAAAACAAAGTTATTTTTAAAAATAAAGTGCGCACTTAAAAAAAGGAGTTAATATGCAGTTAACGGAAAGACAAAGAGAGATTGTAGAGATAATTAAAAAAAATGGGCCTATAACAGGAGATGAAATAGCTAAAATGATATATATTACTAGATCAGCTCTGAGAACAGATTTTTCAATTTTAAAGAAAATGTCAATAATAAAATCAAAGCAAAAAGTAGGATATACCTATAATGAAGCTTTTGTAGAATCAAATAATAAAACACTAGTAAAACATATAATGGGAATGCCAATAACTATAGATGAAAGCTATTCAGTTTACAAAACAGTACTTCTTATGTTTGAAAAAGATATAGGAACAATATTTATAACAAAGGATGGGAATCTTTCAGGTATTGTTTCAAGAAAAGATTTGCTTAGAATCGCTATTGGGAAAAGAGATATCGAGCAAATACCAATAAATCTTATAATGACAAGAATGCCTAACATAGTATTTTCTACAGAGGATGAGACAATAGAGGACTGTGTGAAAAAAATAATTGAACATCAGATAGACTCAGTACCTGTTGTTAGAATAACAGAGAAGAATGGAAAGGAGATATATAAAGTAGTTGGGAGATTTACTAAAACAAATGTGAGTAAATTACTACTTGATATATTAGAAAATAAGAACAAAGAAAAAAATGAATAGTTTTAATTAAAATAAATTAGAAAGTTCAGGAGAGAGAAAATGAAAAATATTTACTTATTTAATGAAGGGTATGGTTTAGAAAAAATGATATTAGGTGGAAAGGGAGCCAACCTAGTAGAAATGAAAAAGATAGGACTGCCTATTCCAAATGGGTTAATAGCAACAACAGTAGCTTGTAAAAATTATTTTAAGAATGAGAATTGTTTATCAGAAAATATGATAAAAGATATAAAAGAGGGAATAAAAAAATTAGAAATAGAAACAGGTAAGGAGTTTGAGGGAGAAAATCCTTTACTAGTTTCAGTGAGATCAGGTGCACCGGTATCTATGCCAGGAATGATGGATACTATTCTTAATTTAGGATTAAATGATAATACAGTTCAAAAATTAATTGAGAAAACTAAAAATGAAAAATTTGTATATGAAATATATTTGAGATTTATAGAGATGTTCGCAGAAATTGTAAAAGGAGTTTCAAGAGAAAAGTTTGTAAAGATTAAAGAGTATTCTAAAGAGAAAACTTACAAGGAAATAATTGAAACTTTTAAAGGGTTATACTGGATTGAAACAGGTGAGTTTTTTCCAGAGAATCCAGAGGAACAAATTTTAATGGCAATTGAATCTATCTTTAAATCTTGGAATAATGAAAGAGCAAAAATATATAGACAACTAAATAATATAGATGAAAGTATGGGGACAGCTGTTGTAGTTCAAGAAATGGTATTTGGTAATTTTAATGAGCTATCAGGAACAGGAGTAGCTTTTACAAGAAATCCATCAACAGGAGAAAATGAATTATTTGGAGAATATTTATTAGAAGCTCAAGGAGAAGATATTGTAGCAGGAATAAGAACACCACACTCTATTGAAACAATGAAAAACCAACTTCCAAATATTTATGAAGAATTTTTAAGTATTGCAAAATCATTGGAAAAGCACTATGGAGATATGCAAGATATTGAATTTACCATAGAGGATGGAAAATTATTTATACTTCAAACAAGAAATGGAAAAAGAAGTCCAAATGCATCTATAAAAATAGCTGTAGATATGGTAAATGAAAATATTATAACTAAAGAAAAAGCTATATTAATGGTAGATACAGAATTATTACCTCAAGTTTTCAATGGGACATTTGAGGAGGCTGATATAGTTGGAAAAAAGTTTCTAGGGAAAGGATTACCAGGTTCAGCGGGAGTAGCTGTGGGAAAAGTAGTTCTTTCCACAGACAAAATAAAAGAAGGAGAATCTGTAATTTTAGTAAGAGTGGAAACTTCCCCGGAAGATATCAAAGGCATGAGTTTAGCTAAAGGAATCGTAACTGTTAAAGGAGGAGCAACATCTCACGGAGCTGTAGTAGCTAGAGGGATGGGGAAATGTTGTGTAACAGGATGTGAAGAGATAAAAATAGATTCTAGCGAAGAGTTCTTTACTATAAATGGAGAGAGAGTTCAAGAAGGAGAGATTATATCTATAAATGGATATAATGGAGATATTTATAAAGGTGCCATAAAACTAAAAATGGGAGAGCTTAGTGAAGAGTTAAAAGAGTTTTTAGAATGGTGTAAAGAGATTAAGACTTTAGAAGTTAGAATGAATGCAGATACTCCAACAGATGTAATAGTTGGAAAAGGTTTTGGGGCTGAAGGGATAGGACTTTGTAGAACAGAACATATGTTTTTTGAAGATGAAAAAATATGGAGTGTTAGAGAGATGATAATTGCTAATACAAAAGAGGATAGAGATAAAGCTTTAGAAAAACTTTTAGAACTTCAAAAAATAGATTTTAAAAAGATGCTCCATAAATTGGGTGGCTTACCTATGAATGTGAGACTTTTAGATCCTCCATTTCATGAGTTTTTACCTAAAACAGAGAAAGATATACAAAAACTAGCAGTGTTATTAGAAAAATGTCCGAAAGAGATTGAAAGTAGAATAAAAGAGTTAAAAGAAGAAAATCCAATGTTAGGACACAGAGGATGTAGATTAGCAATTACTTTCCCTGAGATATATGAGATGCAAGCAAGAGCTATAATAGAGTCAGCTATTGAGTGTAAAGGAGAGGGCGGGAGTTGTGAAATAGAGATAATGATACCTTTTATTGGAGGTATTAGTGAGTTTAAATATATAAAAGAGGGAATTTTAAAAGAGATTGAAAAAGTCTTTGAAGAAAAAAATGAGAAGATAGATTATAAATTAGGTACTATGATGGAACTACCAAGAGCTTGTTTAATAGCTAATGAAATTGCTGAAGAAAGCGCATTTTTCTCATTTGGAACGAATGATTTAACTCAAACAACATATGGAATATCAAGAGATGACTCTATAAAGTTTATAGATCATTACAAAGCTAAAAATATAATGAAAAGAGATCCATTTCAATCAATAGATACACGTGGAGTTGGTAAATTAATAGTTTTAGCTAAAGAGTTAGGTCAAAGCGTAAAACCAAATATAAAAATAGGAGTTTGTGGAGAGCACGGGGGAGATCCTAAGAGTATTGAGTATTTCAATGAGTTAGGATTCAATTATGTTAGTTGTTCACCGTTTAGAGTTCCAATTGCAATAGTTGCATCAGCACAAAGTGCCATACTAAAAAGGATGAGTTGATATGAATATAAAAGAGGAAGAATTAAAATACTTGAAACTTTTAGCTAAAAATTTTCCAACAATTGCTGAAACAGCCACAGAAATAATAAATTTAGAAGCAATTTTATCTTTACCAAAAGGAACGGAACATTTTATAAGTGACATACATGGGGAATATGAAGCTTTTAATCATGTTTTAAAAAATTGTTCAGGTGTAATAAAAGAAAAAATAGAAAATATATTTATAAATTTACCTGAAAAGGAAAAAAATCAATTGGCAACGGTAATATACTATCCTAAAGAAAAAATAGAACTTATTCAATCTATAGGCATAGATATGGAAGAGTGGTATAAAAAAACTATACCAAGAATATTAGAAGTTTTAAAAGTAGTTTCCTCTAAGTATACAAGATCAAAAGTAGGAAAGGCTATGACAAAAGAATTCTCCTACATCATTCAAGAACTTTTATACGAGCGTGCTGAAGAGAAAAATAAAAAGGATTACATAGAAGGTATTATAAATACGATAATAGATATTGGAAGAGGCAAAGAGTTTATAATAAATGTAAGCATGCTTATTCAAAGATTAGTTGTAGATACATTACATATAGTGGGGGATATTTATGATAGAGGACCATATCCACATAAAATAGTGGATAAACTTATGAAATACCATAATGTGGATATTCAATGGGGAAATCATGACATATTATGGGTAGGTGCAGCTTGTGGGCATGGAGCTTGTATAGCAAATGCTATTAGAATATGCTTGAGATACTCTAATAGAGAGATATTAGAAGACGGATATGGAATAAATCTATTACCTTTGGCAACCTTAGCTATGGAGTTTTACGGTGATGATTTATGTAGTGAGTTTAAACCAAAAACAAAAGATAAAAGCAGTGATGAAGAGTTGCTTTCTAAAATGCATAAAGCTATCTCAATTATTCAATTTAAGTTAGAGGGAGAAGTAATAAAAAGAAATTCAACATTTAATATGGAAGATAGACTTTTACTTCATAATTTAGATAACTCATATTTAACATTAGATAGAGATAATCTTTATAGTTTAAATGAAAGAGAAAAAGAGGTAGTAGAGGGATTAATGAGAAGTTTTAAAAATAGTGAAAAACTTCAAGAGCATATAAAGTTTTTATTAGAAAAAGGAAGCGTATATTTAAAAAAGAACTCAAATCTATTATTTCATGGATGTATGCCGTTAGATGAAAAAGGTGGATTTAGAGAGGTAGATATTTTTGGAAAAAAATATTCAGGAAAAAGATTATTTGAAAGATGTGATCAACTTTGTAGAGAGGGATACTATGATGAAAAAAGTATTCAAGGTAAAGATTTTATATGGTATCTTTGGTGTGGGAAAGATTCACCACTTTTTGGAAAAGATAAAATGAGAACTTTTGAAAGATATTTTTTCTCAGATAAAGAGAGTCATAAGGAGAATTATGATTATTATTATGAATTTTCTGAAAACAAAGAGGTTGCTGATAGAATATTAAAAGAGTTTGGAATATTAGATGAATATTCTCATATAATAAATGGCCATGTTCCAGTAAAGGTAAGAAAAGGTGAAACACCAATAAGAGCTCAAGGGAAATTAATTCTTATAGATGGTGGATTTTCAAAAGCTTATCAATCTACAACAGGAATAGCAGGATATACTCTAATATTCAATTCTCATGGAAAGAGATTAGTTTGTCATAAACCATTTGAAAATATTGGAGATTCTGTGGAAAAATGTTTAGATTTTCAATCTACAACTGAGATTGTAGATAGCAAAAAAGAAAGATTAAAAGTAAGAGATACAGATATAGGAAAAGATTTAGAGAGCCAAGTTAAAGAGTTAAAAAAGTTATTATACTGCTATAAAATGGGAATAATAAAAAGTGTATAAAATAAGGAGGGGATAGTCCCTTCCTTATTTTATTTGCTTAGAATATTATTCAATTTTGTAACAAAGTCTAATGGATTTTCAAGAGCAAATCCTTCTATTAATAATCCTTGATTGTAAAGAATATCTGATAAATCTTTTAGTTCAGCTTCTGAAGCGTTTTGTAGTTTGTTGAATAGTGGATGATTTGGATTTATTTCTAGAACCTTTTCAGCTTTTACACCTTCATTACCTGGAATTTGAGATAAAAGTTTTTCCATTTCTAAAGAAACTTCACCTTTAGATGATAAAGAAACAGAACTATCTCCAAGTTCAGGATTTAATTTGATTTCAACAACTTTTTCTTTTAATGTTTCTTTTATTTTATCAAGAAGAGATTTATTTATTTCAGAAAGTTTTTTAATTTCTTCTTTTTCTTCTTCAGTTTCAAAAGTTACTTCAGTAACTGATTTAAATGTCTTTTCTTTGAAAGTGTTCATAGTTTTTAAAGCAAACTCATCAGCACCCTCTGTAAGATATAAAACTTCAAAACCTTTATTGATAACGTTTAAAACTTTAGGCATTTTTTGAAGAATATCTAGATTTTCACCAACTGCATAATAAATTTCCTTTTGGTCATTTTTCATTCTGTCTACATACTCTTTAAGAGATGTATAATCTAAATTCTTAGAACTTTTGAAAAGAAGAAGATTTTCTAATTTATCTTTATTTAACCCAAAGTTTTCATGAACACCAAATTTAATATGTCTTCCAAAAACTTCCCAGAATTTTATATATTTATCTCTGTCATTAGTCATTAATTTTTCAAATTCGCTTATAATTTTTTTCTCTAAATTTTTAGATATAGCCTTTAATTGCTGAGTTTTTTGTAAAATTTCTCTTGATATGTTAAGAGATAAATCATCTGTATCAACTAATCCTTTTATAAAATTAAAATATTGAGGAATTAGTTCTTCACATTTGTCCATTATAAAAACATTTTTAGTATATAGCTGAAGTCCTCTCTTGTATTCTCTTGTATAAAGATCGTATGGAGGAACTTGTGGTATAAATAAGATAGCATTATACTCTAAATTTCCTTGAACATTAAAGTTAAAATGTAAAAGAGGATCTTGCCAATCGTGATAAGTAGATTTATAAAATTCATTATAATCTTCATCTTTTAATTCATCTTTAGGTGTTTTCCAAATAGGTTTAGTTGAATTAATTCTTTCATCTTTTAACATTATTGGATATTTAACATAATCAGAATATTTTTTTATAAGGCCTTTGATTTTATATTCATTTAAAAATTCTTTATCTTCATCATTGTCTTTTAAATATAAAGTAATTGAAGTTCCTCTTTCTGTCTTATCAATCTCTTCAATTTCATAACTTCCTTCACCTGTAGATGTCCATTTAACTCCTTTATCAGAATATGGTGATTTAGTTTCTAAAATGATCTTGTCAGCAACCATAAATGCAGAGTAAAAACCAACTCCAAATTGCCCGATTATATTTAAATCATTATTTTTCTTAGCTTCTTCTAGTGAAGATAAAAATGCTTTTGATCCAGATTTAGCAATAGTACCGATATTTTCTACAACTTCCTCAAAAGTCATACCTATTCCATGATCAGTAATAGTTAGAGTTCTTAATTCTTCATTAGGAGTAATAGTTATACAAAGTTCTTCAGAAGAATCTAAGATATGAGTATCTGTAAGAGCCTTGAATTTTAATTTATCAGTGGCATCACTAGCATTTGAGATAAGTTCCCTTAAAAAAATTTCCTTATGAGTGTAAATAGAGTGTACCATAAGGTTTAAAAGTTCTTTAGTTTCAGCTTGAAATACTTTTGTTTCTTTTTTCATTGTATCCTCCTTAAAAATAGCACTCCACATATAACGTGGCTAATAAAATATATATCATAAATTTAGAAAAAATGTCAAGAGTTTATAAAGAAAAACTTGTATTTTATAGTTGTTTAGTATATAATCTTTATGTAATTAGTAAAGAATATAAAAAGGTTGGTAAATAGATGATTTTTCAAAGAACAGAGTTGTTGATAGGTACAGAAAACTTAAATAAGTTAAACAGTTCCCATGTGCTTGTATTTGGAGTGGGAGGAGTAGGTGGATTTGTAGTAGAAGCTTTAGTTAGAGCTGGTGTTGGGGAGTTGACAGTTGTTGATTTTGATACAGTTGATATAACAAATCTTAACAGACAAATAATCGCTACTCAAGATACTGTTGGTAAAGACAAAGTTGAAATTATAAAAGAAAGAGCTTTATCAATAAATCCAAATATAAAGATAAACGCCTATAAAGAGAAATTTTTTAAAGACAAAAGAGAAATATTCTTTTCAGAAAATAAAAAATATACTTATATTGTTGATGCGATAGATATAGTTACAGCAAAATTAGATTTAATAACTATAGCAAAGGAATTAAAAATTCCAATTATATCATCAATGGGAACAGGAAATAAAATAAATCCAACAATGTTAGAGATTACAGATATATCAAAAACATCTGTTTGCCCATTAGCAAAAGTTATGAGAGCAGAATTAAAAAAGAGAAGAATTCAAAAGGTAAAGGTGCTATTTTCAAAAGAGCTACCAATGAAACCGAAGAATTTAGAGAATAATAGAGAGAAGCAAAATAACGTAGGAAGTATATCTTTTGTCCCATCTGTAGCAGGTCTTATAATTGCAAGTGAGGTTATAAAAGATATAACTGGTTTGAAAAATTTAGGAGGAAATTAATTATGAAAAAAATAGGAATTTTTTATGGAACAACATCAGGAATAACAGCTGGAATAGTTGATGAAATAGAGTTTTACTTAAGAGGAGAGGAATACGAGGTTTTTGATGTAGCAAATGGAATTGATGAGATGGAGAATGTTGAAAATCTAATTTTAGTTTCACCAACTTATGGAGTTGGAGAGCTACAAAAAGATTGGGAAAATGTGTATGATAAATTAAAAAGTTTAGATTTTACTAATAAGGTAGTAGGAATCGTAGGTGTAGGAAATCAATTTGCATTCGGTGAGTCATACGTTGGAGCAATGAGAAAATTATATGATGCAGTTATAGCTAAAGGTGCTAAAGTGGTAGGATTTACTTCAACAGAAGGATATAGTTATGAAGAAACTGAATCAGTTGTGGATGATAAATTTATTGGTCTTGCTTTAGATGAAAGTAATCAAGATAATGAAACACCTGATAGAATCAAAGCGTGGATAGAAGAGATTAAACCTCTATTTAATTAAGGAACAATTATGAAAAAATATCAAACATTAAATAAAATTGAAGTAAAAGAACTGCTAACACAGGAGAATACAGTACTTTTAGATGTACGAACAGAAGATGAATACTGGGAAGAATCAGTTGAAGATAGTTTAAATGTTCCACTACATGAATTAGAAGAAAGAGTTATTGAGCTAGATAAAAGTAAGACGTATATAACTTTTTGTAGAAGCGGAGTTCGTTCTAAAACAGCAGCTTTAATTTTATTAGAAGAGGGATTCACAAAAGTTTTTAATTCTCAAGAGGGAATATTAACTTGGAAATAAAAATTGACAAAATTATTTTCATATGTTACCATAATGAAAATAAAAAATTAAAGGAGAGTTCTAATGAGAAAAGATCAAGTTATTTCAAATAGTGTAAATAGACAACCCATCCCCCCTAGATAGGGATTTGTGTTTTAAGCATTAGTTTATGTTTAGATACAGATCCATTTTGTGTTACGATTTTGGATCTGTATCTAAGGGGAAATAACTTTTAATAAAAGATTATTTTTAATAGGATTCTTTTGATGAGGGTCACTTAGGTACAAAACTGTACTTGAGTGACCCTTTTTTATTTTTATTAAAAATTTGGGAGGAGTATAAAATGATAGGAGTAGAAACATTTATTACATTTGGAGCATATTTATTATTTTTAATAGGAGTAGGAGTTTATTTTTATGGAAAAACCTCCAGTTCTGAGGATTACTTAATAGGAGGTAGAGGAGTAGGAAGTTGGGTAACTGCGCTATCAGCACAAGCTAGTGATATGAGTGGATGGTTATTAATGGGATTACCAGGAGCAGTATATCTTTCAGGATTTGGACAAATTTGGGTTGTAATAGGTTTAACCGTGGGAACATATTTAAATTGGAAATTTATAGCTCCAAAACTTAGAGTTGAAACTGAAATAGAAGATACCTTAACTTTACCAACATTTTTAGAAAAAAAATTAAAAGATGATAAAGGAACAATAAGAAAAGTTCTAGCTTTAGGAACACTATTTTTCTTTACAATTTATTCATCATCTGGACTAGTAGCAGCAGGAAAACTATTTGAATCAATACTTGGAATTGATTACAAAGTTGCAGTAATAATTGGTGCAGTAACAATAGTCGTGTATACATTTATGGGAGGATATTTAGCTTCTTGTTGGACAGATTTTTTTCAAGGAGGGCTAATGTTTTTAGCTATAATAGCTGTTCCGTTAGCAGCATATTATAAAATTGGAGATATTGAGACAGTTAGACAAGGAATTGAGTTGAAAGGAATTTCATTTAATATATTTAAACAAAATGGAGAGAATATAGGAATATTAGGAATATTGTCTTCTTTAGCTTGGGGACTAGGATATTTTGGACAACCTCATATTTTAGTTAGATTTATGAGTATAAGTGATGTAAAAGAATTAAAAAAATCTAGAAGAATAGCTATGATATGGGTAATTATCTCTTTAATTGGAGCAATAGCAATTGGACTTTTAGGAATACCACTTTTTAAAAATGTTGCAGAGTTAGGAGGAGATGCAGAAAAAATATTTATCTATATGATAAAAGAGTTGTTTAATCCTTGGGTAGCAGGAATTTTATTAGCTGCAATATTATCAGCAATAATGTCAACGATAGATTCACAATTGTTAGTTTCATCAACTACTTTAACAGAAGACTTTTATAAATATATGAAAAAAGATGTTTCTGACAAAGAGATAATGTGGGTTGGAAGACTATGTGTTGTTGTAATAGCTTTATTAGCATTACTATTTGCATTAAATCAAAATGCTAAAGTATTATCATTGGTAGCTTATGCTTGGGGAGGTTTTGGGACAATATTTGGACCAGCAATAATATCGGTACTTTATTTTAAAAATGTAAATAGCAAAAGTGTTTTATCAGGGATTTTAGTTGGAATGTTTGTATTTTTAATGTGGAAAGTTTTAGGGTTAGATAGTTATATGTATGAGTTATTACCAGGATTTTTTACTAATCTAATAACAGTTTACATAGTAGAGAAAGTAGTTTTTAAAAATGTAGTTGAAGCTTAAAAAAGGTGCAAAATTATTTTGCACCTTTTTCTAAATTAAGTAAATGGGATTTTATAGATAATCCATAGGCATATCCAGTTAGTTTACCATTGGAACCAATTACTCTATGACAAGGAATAACTATGGGGATGGGATTTTTATTGTTTGCTAATCCAACAGCTCTACATGCCTTAGGATTGCCAATAGCAATTGCAATATCTTTATAAGTTTTAACTTCTCCATAAGGAATATTAAGCAATGCTTTCCAAACAGATTTTTGAAACTCTGTTCCAATAGGATTTATTTTAAATGTAAATTTTTTTCTCTTGCCTTTTAGAAATTCATCAATCTCTTTAAAGGATTCTTCTAAAAGTTTTGTAAGCTTAAAAGTTCTATTTGAAGTAGGTTTGTTAAGTTCAATTTTAATAATTTCATTATTTAATTCTTCAATTTTAAGTAAACCAAATGGAGTGTCAAAAATATAAAAATAACCTGGGATAATATTTTTCATAAACTCTCCTTAAAAATTTTTTATCTAAATTGTACTTAAAAAATATAAATAAATCAAGGTTAATTTAAAATATATTTTGTTCACTTATTGTTTAAAACTTTTAAAAATGAAGTGATTATAGTATAATAAGACGTTATGGTTTTTATAAATTAAAAGGGAATTAAGTGAAAAGCTTAAACGGTCACGCCACTGTAAAATGGACAAAAATAGATAAACCACTGGGAAACTGGGAAGGGCTATTGGAGGATGAAGTTGAGTCAGGATACCTGCCATAAAAATAAACTGCGAGTGACAGAATGGGAGGATTAAATTAAATGAAAAAAAGATTTTATATTGCAGGACTGATTCTTGCATCTAGTTTATCAATGGGACAAGACAAGGTTGTGAAATTAGAAGAAAGTGTTATAACGAGTGAAAATACAGAGACAACAATAGCAGATATACCTAAAAATATAACTGTATTAACAGGAGAAGAGATAACGCAAAGGGGAGCGAAAACAGTAGCAGAAGCTTTAAAATTAGTATCAAGTGTTATTGTAAAAGAGATGGGTGGAGCAGATGCCGCTTTTGATATAAGAGGTCAAGGGCCTACAGCAAAGTCAAATGTTATAGTATTAGTTGATGGAGCGCCAATTAATTCGATTGATTTATCAGGATATCAAACAAGCAATATTCCAGTAGATAATATAGAGAGAATTGAAGTAATACCTTCTGGAGGCTCAGTTTTATACGGAGATGGAGCAGTTGGAGGAACAATAAATATAGTGACAAAAGCACCTGAAAATAAAAAAAATTATGGAAGCTTAAATAGTGAAATAGGATCTTATGGATTAAAAAAACAGCAAATTACATATGGAACTAAAATAGGAGAAAAGCTTTTAGTTGAAGTAGATTATTTGAAAAAAGAAAAAGATGGATATAGGGATTATTCTAAAGATGATTTACAAAGTTTTGGATTTAGAAGTAGATATAAACTTAATGATGGAGAGTTAAAATTTAAATATAATTATTCTAAAAATGATTTTAAAGCTCCGGGAGCATTGACTAAAGATGAAGTTAATGAAGACAGAACACAATCTAATCCAAATGCTTGGAGAATTGATGGAAAAACAGAGAAAAATAATTTTGTAGGAGATTACTTATATAATATAAATTCTGATTTAGAATTTAAACTATTAGGAAGATATGCTCATGAAAACTACTCTTCAAATGGAAGTAATTACAAGACAGAAGTTAAATATTTAAAGCCACAACTTAAATATTCATATTTAGATGAGAATTATGTTGTATTTGGTGGAGACATTTATCAGGGAGAGACAAGAGATTTTGCTTATGGAAATGGAAAATCTGAAAAAAACTCTTTAGGTGGATTTATAATAAATAGTTCTACAATAGAGAAGTTTAGATTTACTCAAGGATACAGAAGACAAAATATTGAATACAAGGGAGATAGATTTGTAACAAGAAAGTTTAAAGAAGATGCAATAGAACTGACAGGAAGCTATTTATATTCTGATTCGGGATCTACATATGTAAGTTATACCAAAGGATTTAGAGCACCTAATACAGATGAAATAAATGCTTGGGCAGGAGAATTTAATCCTCAAAAAACAGAAACTTATGAAATTGGAGTAAAGGATTTTGTAGGGAATACATATATCTCAACATCAGTATTCTATATAGAAACAGAAAATGAAATTTTCTATGGAGTAAATAAAAACGATGAATTTAATAAAAATAGAAATTTAGATGGAACAAGTAAGAGAAAAGGAATAGAGTTTTCTTTAGAACACTATTTTGATAAATTGACAATATCGGAATCAATAACTTATATGAAAACAGAGTTTAAAGAAGGGAAAGATATTCCTGGAATTCCTAATATAAAGGGAGTATTAAACTTTAATTATAAATTTAATGAAAAATTAAGTATGAATAACTCTTGGGAATACTATGGAAAATCTTACGATAGTAATGATGAAGCCAATGAAAGAGAGAAAATAGATAGCTATTTATTAAGTGGATTAACTTTTGTATATGATTTTCAAGATGGATTAGTTATAAATGCTGGAATTAATAATTTATTTAATGAAAAATATTATGATTATGTAGGATATAGTAGTTATAGTAAAACTCGTAATTACTACCCTGCACCAGAAAGAAATTATTATATTGGATTTAAATATAGTTTTTAATAAAAAATGCTCTTTTCAAGATATGAGAAGAGCATTTTTTACATATGTGTTATAATTAAAATATATTTTTATAGAAGAGGTGGGCGAGTGTTAAAAAAGGTATTTATGTTAAATATATTTGTATTTTCAATTGGATATTCAAGAATATTAGTAGATGGAATTGGTCGTAAAGTTGAAATTCCTGAAAAAGTAGAGAGAATAATTTCAACAGTTCCATCAAATACAGAGATAATAGTAGATATGGGATTAGTTAATATTTTAGCTGGAGTAGATATATATTCTGAAAAAATATCTAAAGAATTAGAAGGTAAAGGAATTTTAAATACAGATAGATTGAATGAAGAAAAAATAATGGAACTGATGCCAGATTTAGTTATAACATCCCAACACAATCTATCTAAAGGAAAAGAGAGCTTAAATATTTTTGATGAGGTTGGAATTCCTATTTATGTAATGAAAACTCCAAATTCATTAGAAGAAGTTAAAAAATCTATAGATGAAATTGGAAATCTTTTAAATGAGAGAAAAAAGAGTGATAATTTAAAAAATAATTATGCTGAAGAATTAGAAAAGTTAAAATCACAAAAAGAAAGGCAAAAGCGAGTATACTTTGAAATTTTAAATAATCCTATATATACAACAGGAGGAAAAACATTTTTAAATGATGTTATAGAAAATGCTGGTGGAAAAAATATATTTGAAAATCAAGAGGGATGGATTTCGCCGACTTTAGAATCTATTATTGAAGAGAATCCTGAATTTATATTTGTAGGTGAGGATAGAAAAGAGATTATAGAGGATATAAAGACTAGACCAGAATGGCGAGAGCTTGATGCTATAAAAACTGGAAAAGTGTATTTTGTAGACGAAGGGATTAATAGACCATCAACAAGAGTTTTAAAATCTTTAAAACAGATGAAGGAAGTGCTTTCCAATGATAAGTTTTAGTTTTATTCCTAAAAATGGAGAGGAAGAAAAATTTTTAAAAATATATGAAAAATTAAAAAACGAAGGTATAACAGGTATAGAAACAATAATTGGGGATCATTTACCTTTAGAAAGTTATGAAAAGTATCCTGTAAAAGGAGTTCATCTATTATATTATCCGACTTGGCTAGAGTTTTGGAGAGAGGATATGGAAAAGGTAAGAGAAGATTTTTATGATGATGAAGGGATATTAAATTATTATCGTTCTTTTAAAAAAGAGATTTTGTTAGAAACTTTTAAAAAACAATTTGAAGATGCTAAAAAAATTAAAGCAAAGTATTTAGTTTTTCATGTTTCACACGTAAGACCTAAAGATATATTTACATGTAACTTTGATTATACATCTATAGAGGTATTAGATGAAACTTTGAAAATCGTGAATGAAGTTTTTAAAGGAGATGGACCTTTACTACTTTTTGAAAATTTACCATGGCCAGGATTAACTTTAAAAGACTACGAATTAACAAAATATTTTTTTGAAAGAGTAAAGTATGAAAAAAAAGGGTTTTTATTAGACTTATCTCATATAATATGCACAGAAAAAAATATAAAGAGTTTTCAAGAAGCAGATCAATATATTTTGAATAAAATAAAAGAATTAAAAGAACTAAATAAATTTATATATGGTGTTCATATAAATGGAATAGAGTTTAAAAATTATTTTGAAAAAGATTTTTCTAACGAAATAAAAGAATGGTCAAGTGAAGATAGAAATGGAAAATTTAAAATTGAATGGGAACACATGAAAAATCTTGATCCACATAAGATTTATAGAGGGAATTTAAAATTAATATTAAATGACTTACCCAATTTAAAATACATAAATTTAGAGCTAAATTTTCAGTCCTTAGATTATTTAGAAGAGGTCGTTAGAGAACAATTAAATTATATAAAATAAATTCTTAAAAGATAAAAAATATGATATACTTTATATTATAGAATGTTAAGATTTTCGCGGGAGGACAGATGACACAAGGAAATTTAGATATAGATAAAAATATAGATGAAAAAGCAATAAAAGAGAATGAGAATATAAAAGAGGAAACTCAAGAGGAAGTAGTATCAAATCCTAATAAGTTATATAATATATTAGGAGTAATGTTTGAAACAACAAAAAAAAGATATAGCTTTGAAATAGTAGATGAAGTAGAGTATAAAAAAGGAGATAAAGTAATAGTAGATACTATTAGAGGTAAGGAGATTGGTGTTGTTTATGGTGGGCCAATGCAACTTCCTGAAAGAGTGTTAGTATTACCACTTAAACCTGTAATAAAAAAAGCTAGTGAAGAAGAGATTCAAAAGTATGAAGTTCTTCGTCAAGAAGCTAGAGAAGCGTTTAAAGTTTGTAAAGAAAGAATTAATCATCATAAGTTACCTATGAAATTAATAGAGACAGAATATACATTTGACAAAACAAAGTTAATATTTTATTTCACAGCAGAGGGAAGAATTGACTTTAGAGATTTAGTAAAAGATCTTGCAAATATATTTAAACTAAGAATAGAGTTAAGACAGATTGGTGTTAGAGATGAAGCAAGAATACTTGGAAATATTGGTGTGTGTGGAAAAGAGTTATGTTGTAGAACATTTATAAATAAATTTGATTCAGTATCAATAAAAATGGCTAGAGATCAGGGGCTAGTAATAAATCCTACTAAAATATCAGGTGTATGTGGAAGGTTACTTTGCTGTATAAATTATGAATATAAGCAATATGAAGAGGCTTTAAGAGTTTATCCTGCTGTAAATCAGTTTGTTAAAACTCAAAAAGGAGAGGGAAAAGTAACAAGTATAAGTCCATTAAATGGATTTTTATATGTAGATGTTGAAGGAAAAGGAATTATGAAGGTTCTTATTGATGAGATAAAATTTAATAAAAAAGAAGCAAAAAAATTACAGAATGTTTTATCAACAGAAGAGCTGCAGCATAAGGTTTTAGAAAAGGAGTAATAAAAGAAAATGATTTTTGAAAATGAAGATATAGCTAATATTTGTGAAGGGTACACTTTAATTCAAAAAAAAGAAGGATTTAGATTTGGAACTGATGCGGTTTTATTAGCTAATTTTTTCAATGGAAAGAAAAATTCTAAAATATTAGAAATTGGAACAGGGAATGGTATAATTCCAATATTGTTATGTGCTAAAGATAAAATATCTAAAATAAAAGCGGTAGAGATTCAAAAAGAGATTGCAGATTTAGCAATTAGAAATGTTAAAAGAAATGGATTAGAGGATAGAATAGAAGTTGTTAATATGGATATAAAAAATATCCAAGAAGGAAATACATATGATTATATAATTTCAAATCCACCATATATGGTTTTGGATGGAAAAGAAATTAATGACAAAGATATAAAAAGTATAGCAAGACATGAAATAAAGCTTAACTTGAAAGAGTTTATAGCAAACGCTAAAAGGTTACTAAAACCAAGAGGTGAGCTTTTCATGGTACATAAAAGCTATAGATTTTTAGAAATTTCAGAAGAGCTTATAAAAAATGGATTTTCAGTTAAAAGAGTTAAATTTGTTCATTATTCAAAAGATAAAGATTCAAGTATTGTTTTAATTGAAGCTAGCAAAGGGAGAAAAAACATATTAAAAATTGAAACTCCAATTTTTTTAAACGATAACTAGAGATACTTTAAGGGAGAGGAGTTACCTCTCCCTATTTTAATGGAGGTGTCACAAAGATGTTTAAATTAAATTCAAAATATAGTCCAACAGGAGATCAACCAGAAGCAATTAAAAAATTAATTAAAGGATTAGATGAAGGTGTAAAAGATCAAACATTACTAGGGGTAACTGGTTCAGGAAAGACATTTACAATAGCTAATATAATAAAAGAAAGTGGTAGACCAGCATTGATATTAGCTCCGAATAAAACATTGGCAGCACAGTTATTTGCAGAGTATAGAAGTTTTTTTCCAGAAAATGCAGTAGAATATTTTGTTTCATATTATGATTACTATCAACCAGAAGCCTATATAGCAACAACAGATACTTACATAGAGAAAGATTCGTCTATAAATGATGAAATAGATAAATTTAGAAATGCGGCAACGGCTGCTTTAATAAATAGAAAAGATGTTATAATCGTAGCTTCGGTATCTGCAATTTATGGACTTGGATCACCAGAGACTTATAAAAATTTAACTATAGCAATTGATAAAAAAACAGGTTATAGTAGAAAAAAGTTGATATCAAAGTTGATAGAACTACGATATGAAAGAAATGATATCGCTTTTGAAAGAGGTAAGTTTAGGGTAAAAGGAGATGTAGTAGATATATATCCATCTTATATGGAAAATGGTTATAGAATAGAGTTTTGGGGAGATGAAATTGAGGAGATTTCTGAAATAAATACATTGACAGGTCAAAAGATAAAAAGAAATTTAGAAAGAGTTGCAATTTCTCCTGCTACTCATTATGTAACAGAAGAGGGGGAACAAGAAAGAATTATAGAGGAGATAAGAAAAGATTTAAAAAAAGAAGTAAAAGAGTTTGAAGAAAAAGGAAAACTTTTAGAAGCTCAAAGATTAAAGCAAAGAACAGACTATGATCTAGAAATGATAAGAGAAGTTGGTTACTGTAAAGGAATTGAAAATTATTCAAGATACTTAACACATAAAAACCCTGGAGACAAACCAGATACATTAATGGATTATTTTCCTAAAGATTTTATTGTTTATATAGATGAATCTCATATTGGTGTTCCCCAAATAAGAGGGATGTATAATGGTGATAGAGCAAGAAAGACAGCTTTAGTTGAAAATGGATTTAGATTAAAATCAGCCCTAGATAATAGACCTTTGACATTTGAAGAGTTCAGAGAAAATTGTGGTCAAACAATTTTTGTTTCAGCTACTCCAGGAGATTTTGAGATAGAAAAATCTAATGGACATATAGCTGAACAGCTAATTAGACCGACAGGAATTTTAGATCCAATTATAGAAGTTAGAGAAACTAAAAATCAAGTAGATGATCTTTTAGATGAGATTAGAAAAAATGCTTTAAAAAAGGAAAGAGTTCTAATAACTACTTTAACCAAAAAGATGGCTGAAGAATTAACAGAGTATTATATAACTTTAGGTGTTAAAGTAAAGTATATGCATTCAGATATAGATACTTTAGAAAGAATTGAGATTATTAGAGGATTAAGAAAAGGTGAATTTGACGTTTTAATTGGAATAAATTTATTGAGAGAGGGGCTTGATATACCGGAAGTATCATTAGTTGCTATTTTAGAAGCTGATAAAGAAGGTTTTTTAAGAAGTAAAAGATCATTAGTTCAGACAATAGGAAGAGCAGCTAGAAATGTTGATGGAAGAGTAATATTGTATGGTGACGTTATGACTGATTCTATGAAATATGCTATCGAAGAAACTAAAAGAAGAAGAAGAAAACAAGGGGAATATAATTTATTAAACAATATAGAGCCTAAGACAATTTTTAGAGAAGTTTCAGAATCGTTATTTAATTGGGAAGCTGAAGAGGAGAAGATAGTTGAAACTAAGCATTTCACAAGTAAAGAGGATATAGAAAAGGAGATAAAAAAATTAGTTAAGGAAATAAAAGTATTATCTGAAGAATTGAACTTTGAAAAAGCTATAGAGAAAAGAGATGAGATGAACAAATTAAAATTGATGTTATTAGAGATGTAGGGGTGAACTATGGAAGAGAAAATTTATAGTGTAACAGAGTTTAATAAAATGGTAAAAGGATATATAGATGAAAACCCAAACTTTCAAGAATTTTTTTTAAAGGGAGAGCTTTCAGGAGTAACATACTATAAAAGTGGTCATTTATATTTTACTTTAAAAGATAAACAGAGTCAGATAAAATGTGCAGCATTTAATTATAAATTTAAAAGAATAGCTGAAGATTTAAAAGAGGGAGATTCTGTAAAGATATTTGGAGATGTTGGCTTCTATGAAGCTAGAGGAGATTTTCAGGTACTGGTTAGACATGTACAAAAAGAAGATAAGCTTGGTGAGATGTTTGCAAAGTTAGAAAAGTTAAAGAAGGATTTAGAGAGGGAAGGGTTATTTTCACCATTATTTAAAAAAGTTTTACCTAAATATCCAAAGGCAATAGGAATTGTAACAGCGTATACAGGAGCAGCATTTCATGATATAGTAAATACAACAAGAAAAAGATTTGAAAATATAGATATTTATATTTATTCAGCTAAAGTTCAAGGTGTAGGAGCTAAAGAGGAGATTGTAAAGGGTATTGAAACATTAAATAAAATACCGGAAATAGATTTAATTATTGCAGGTAGAGGTGGAGGAAGTGTTGAAGACTTGTGGGCTTTTAATGAGGAAGAAGTAGCAAGAGCATTTTTTCAAAGTGAAAAACCAATAATATCAGCTGTAGGTCATGAGATAGATAATTTATTATCTGATTTAGTAGCAGACGTTAGAGCAGCGACTCCAACTCAAGCAATAGAAATATCTATTCCTGTAAAAAAAGAGATAGAAAAACAATTGTTAGAAAAAGAAAAAAGAGTAAAAGATAGTATCAATAGAGTAATAAAAAAGAAAAAAGATGAGATAAAACAGCTACAAAGTAGTTATGTACTAAAGAATTTTATAAAGGCTATAGAGGAAAAAAATCAAATGTTAGTATCAAAAGAAGAGAAAATCGAAGATATTATGAAAAAAATATTTAGAAATAAAAGTCACGAGTTAGAAGTGTGTACAGAAAAAATAATTGCTTTAAATCCTTTAAATGTTTTAAAAAGGGGTTACAGTATAACTAAAATAGGCGATAAGGTAATAAAAGAAAGTTCTCAAGTAAAACTTGGAGATTCAATTGAGACAACTATAAAAAATGGAAAAATAATTAGTAGAATAGAGGAGATTATTTAAAATGAAAAAATTAATAGGAATATTATTTCTTTTTCTTAGTTTAATAGCTTTAGGTGATCAAAGACCACCATATATTCAAAGTCTAGAAAGCCAAATAGCGAGAGAGGATGATAGAGATAAAGCGGCAGTTCTTTTAAAAGAGTATGAAAAATATTTTAAAAGTTATATAAACTCTATAAGTGGAGATGAAAATCAGGTTTTCTATTTAGGAGATCAATATTTTAGAAATAGAAAATATGAAAGAGCAGCTCAAATTTTTAGTAGCAATATAGATAGCTCTAGAAATTTATTTGGAGCAGCAACAAGTTATAGATTTATTGGAGATTACAATAAAGCGATTGATTTTTATAGCGTTGCAATTAGTATTGAGCCTAGTATGAAAGAAGCTTATTTAGGAAGAGGATTAGCGTACAGAAATTTAGGGAGGTACAATAAAGCGATAGATGATATTCAAATATATATGAACTATGCGCCTAGTGTAGAAGGATTTTTAGCTTTAGGAGATATTTACTTGGCTGAAAAGAAAATTGATAGAGCAAGAGAGGTTTTACAAGAAGGAAGAAGATTATATCCACAGTCAAGAGAGATAAGTAATATGTTAACGTCTACATATTCTAGATAAAAGAGGTGACAGATGGAGTGGTATCGATTAAAATTAATGGGTTTAAAAAATAGTAAGATTAGAGCTTTAATGGGATGTAATAAACGATATAAAGATATTTTTGCTGATTTAGATAAACTTACAAATATGTTGAATTTAACCACAGACGATACCAGATTGATAGAAAATTCAAAATACTGTGAAAAATATTTGGAGGTTATGGATTATTTAGAACGAAATAGGATAGGCTTAATTAGTATTAACGATTATAGATATCCTGATAGTTTGAAAAATATAGCAAAACCTCCACTTTTTCTTTTTTATAAAGGAAACATAGAACTTTTAAGTAAAAATAAAATGATTTCTATAGTAGGTACAAGAAGATCAACAAAATATGGAGAACTTTGTTGTGAAAGAGCAGTTAAAGATTTAGTTGATGGAGAAGTAGTTATTGTAAGCGGATTAGCTTTAGGAATAGATTCAATAGTTCATAAGGAAGTATTAAAGTATAAAGGTAATACTATTGCTGTTTTAGGATGTGGAATAGATATATTTTATCCAAGAACAAATATCAAATTAAGAGATGAAATAGAACGAAAAGGATTAGTAATATCAGAATTTCCAATAGGAATGAGGCCAACACCTAAAAATTTTCCAATAAGAAATAGAATAATAGCTGGCTTATCTAAAGGAACTGTAGTAGTTGAAAGTTCTTCAAAAGGAGGAAGTTTAATAACTGCGAGTATATCTTTAGAAGAAGGAAGAGATGTTTTTGCTTTTCCTGGAGATGTGACATATCCACTATCCCAAGGATGTAATGAATTAATAAAGCTGTCTCAAGCTAAATTGATAGTATCTGGTGAAGATATATTAAATGAGTACAGCTGGTTAAAAATAAGTGAAGATGGAAAAAAATTAAATAAATTAATTGGGATAAAACTAAAAATATATAGTGTATTAAAAACGAAAATGCATTTAGAAGAAATAAGAAAAGAAGTTTCTTGTGAAACAAGTGAATTATTGAGTAATTTAATGGAGTTAGAAATAGAGGGTTATATTCAAAGCTTACCAGCAGGACACTACAGAAGACGTTTATAAATGGGAAACTTGGTACCCTTGGTTGATTTTTTTATTAATTTCTAATATAATTAAGAGCGAATAATGTATATAGAGAAAAAATTAGGGGTGAAAATAGTGGCGAAAAAAAATTTAGTAATAGTGGAATCACCTGCAAAAGCGAAGACTATTGAAAAAATATTGGGGAATAATTTTCATGTTACAGCTTCCTTTGGACATGTAAGAGATTTGCCAAAAAGTAAAATCGGAGTGGATGTGCAAGATGATTTCAAACCTAGCTATTCAACGATAAGAGGAAAGGGAGATGTAATAAAAACTTTAAAAGATCTTGCTAAAAAATCAGATAAAGTATATTTGGCATCTGACCCGGATAGAGAAGGAGAAGCTATTGCATGGCATATAGCTCAAACATTAAAATTAGATGAAAATGAAGCTAATAGAATAGAGTTTAACGAAATAACAAATGGAGCAATAAGAGAAGCCATAAAAAATCCTAGAAAAGTAGATATAGATAGAGTTAATGCACAACAAGCAAGAAGAATACTTGATAGACTAGTAGGATATGAGATAAGTCCTCTTTTATGGAAGTCAATATCTTCAAATACAAGTGCTGGAAGAGTTCAATCAGTTGCTTTAAAATTAGTATGTGATTTAGAGGATAAAATAAAAAAGTTTATTCCTGAAAAGTTTTGGGATATAAAAGGTGAGTTTGAAAATAAGATGAATCTTTCTCTCTATAAAATAGAAGGAAAAAGATTCGAAAGAGTTACAGATGAGGATATTGTAAAAAATGTTCAGTTAACATTGAATTCAGAATATGCAGTTATTAACTCTAAAGTAACTAAAAAATCTAAAAATCCACCACTGCCATTGAAAACAAGTACATTACAGCAATTATCATCATCATATTTAGGATTTTCAGCTTCAAAAACTATGTCTGTAGCCCAAGGGTTATATGAAGGTATAAGTATAGATGGAAATCAAAAAGGTTTGATAACTTATATGAGAACAGATTCGACAAGAATATCTGATGAAGCTAAAGAAATGGCAAAAAGTTATATAGTTGAAACTTTTGGAAAAGAGTATTTAGGTAAAGAAGGGGTAAAGAAGAAAAAAGATGAAAAAATTCAAGATGCCCATGAAGCTGTTAGACCAACAGATATCTATTTAGAGCCAGATAAAATAAAGAAAGATTTAGCTCCAGATCAGTATAAATTGTATAAATTGATATGGGAAAGATTTATGATATCTCAATTAGCACCAATGCAATATGAGCAATTTGAAATAATTTTAGAAAATGGAGATTACCAATTTAGAGGAACTTTAAACAAAATAATATTTGATGGGTATTATAAAGTGTTTAAGGATGAAGAGGAATTACCACTAGGAGAGTTTCCAACAATAAATGAGGGTGATTTCTTAAAACTGAATAAATTACACATAAAAGAGGATTGGACAAAGGCTCCTTCTAGATTAACAGAGTCATCTTTAGTTAAGAAATTAGAGGCTGATGGAATAGGTAGACCATCTACGTATGCGTCAATAATTGAAACTCTAAAGAAAAGAGAATATGTTGTAATTGAAGGTAAAAGTTTTATTCCAACAGAATTAGGATACGAAATAAAAACGATATTAGAAAAAAACTTTAAAGATATAATGGATGTTAAATTTACAGCTTCTTTAGAAGATGGTTTAGACTTAGTTGAAGAGGGAGAGAGAGATTGGATTGAGATATTAAAAGATTTTTATTCAAAGCTTTCAAAAGATTTAGAGCTTTATAAAATTAAAGTTGAAGAGGAATCGAGTAGAATAATAACTTCAGATGTTCCATGCCCTTGTGGATCTGGAAATATGATTATGAAAAATGGAAGATTTGGAAGATATTTATGTTGTACAGATGAAAATTGTAAGGAAAAATACTCTTTAAAAGGGATTGAAATTCCATTAGAAGATATTAAAAATGGAAATATAAAAGTAAAAGAGTTATTAGAAGAGCAATTAAGAGTTAAACAAGGAAAATTAACAGATGTGTTTTTAAGTAATGGAAGTAGATTACTTCTAAAATTAGGACGTTTTGGTAGTTATTTAGAGAGTGAAAACTTTAAAGAGGATAACGAAAGAGTTTCTTTACCTGGAGAAGTAAAAAAGCTTCTTATGAATGGTTCAATTGAAGAAAAAGATGGAATAGTTCAACTGAAATGGATTATGGATAAAATTCAGAAAGAAGAGGAAGAGATTCTAAAAAATGCTGGAAATTGTGAGAAATGTGGAAGACCATTTAAAATAGGTAGAGGAAGATGGGGAAAATTCTTGGCTTGTACAGGATATCCTGATTGTAAAAATATAAAGAAATTAGAAAAAGATAAAAAAGAGTAGATAAAAGGACTCGCCTTTGTAGGCGAGACTTTTGTATGTATAAAAAAGGAGAACAGATGACAAATAAAGAAGTAGTAGTAATAGGAGCTGGATTAGCTGGTTCGGAGGCAGCATACCAATTAGCAAAAAGTGGAGTTAAAGTAAAATTATATGAAATGAGACCAAAAGTTTCAACGGAAGCTCATAAAAGTGAAAAGTTTGCTGAATTAGTATGTAGTAATTCTTTAGGAGGAGATCATTTAGGGAATGCTTCTGGATTAATGAAGGAAGAGCTAAGAAGAATGGGGTCTTTACTTATTGAAATTGCAGATGAAGTTAAAGTTCCTGCAGGACAAGCTCTAGCTGTAGATAGAGAAGGGTTTTCAGAAAAGGTAACAGAGAAGTTACATTCTATGGAAAATATTGAAATAATAAATGAAGAGTTGAAAGAGATTCCAAAAGATAAAATAGTTATCGTTGCTAGTGGGCCATTAACATCGGATGAGCTATCTAAAAATATTGGAAAAACATTAGAGCAGGAATATCTATATTTTTATGATGCAGCAGCTCCAATTGTAACTTTAGAGTCAATCGATAAAGATAAAGTATTTTTCCAATCAAGATATGATAAGGGAGAAGGAGAATATATTAACTGTCCAATGAATAAAGAGGAGTATGAAACTTTTTATGAAGCTTTAATATCAGCAGAAAGAGCTCCTTTAAAAAAGTTTGAAGAGGAAAAATTATTTGAGGCATGTATGCCAGTTGAAAGAATAGCTCAAAGAGGATTTAAAACTCTACTATTTGGACCATTAAAACCAAAAGGATTAATAAATCCAAAAACTGGAAAAGAGGAATTTGCAGTAGTTCAGTTAAGACAAGACGATAAAGATGGAAAGTTATATAATTTAGTAGGATTTCAGACAAATTTAAAGTGGGGAGAACAAAAGAGAGTATTCTCAATGATACCAGGACTTGAAAATGCAGAGTTTGTAAGATATGGAGTTATGCATAGAAATACATTTATAAATTCAACAAAGCTATTAACACCAGCATTAAATTTAAAAAATAATGAAGATATATACTTTGCAGGACAAATAACTGGTGGAGAAGGATATGTTTGTGCTATTGCTACTGGATTAATGGCGGCAACTAACATTCTTAGAAAAATGGATGGGAAAGCACCATTAATATTAGATGATAGAAGCTCAATTGGAGCAATTATTAAATATATTACAGAGGAAAAGAAAAATTTCCAACCAATGGGACCTAATTTTGGTGTAATAAAATCTTTAGATGAAAGAATAAGAGATAAAAAAGAGAAGTATAATAAAATATCAAAAATAGCTTTAGAATATTTAGATGAAAAGTTAAATCAAGAGAAATAAAAGGAGTTTGAGATGGATACTCTTAATTTATTAGGGGATATAAAAGAGTTTTTATATCATTGTGAGTTCGCAAAAGGAAAGAGCTTAAATACAATAAAGTCATTAAGAATAGATCTATATAGATTTAATGAATATATTATAAAATGTAATGATTTAAAAAAAATTTCTGATATAGATGGATTTAATTTTAGAGAGTTTTTAGTAGAACTTCAAGGGTGTGATATAGGGAAGAGATCTTTAAATAGAAAAATCTCATCTATAAAATCATTTTTTAAATATTTGAAGGATACGGGGAAAATAAAAAGTAATCCAGCTCAATTAATAGT
The DNA here is from genome assembly GCF_000479045.1 of Cetobacterium somerae ATCC BAA-474. Lineage (NCBI taxonomy): Bacteria > Fusobacteriati > Fusobacteriota > Fusobacteriia > Fusobacteriales > Fusobacteriaceae > Cetobacterium > Cetobacterium somerae. The sequence goes on along the minus strand of NZ_KI518200.1, from coordinate 76,525 downwards.
AGCGCCAAGCTATGATAGAGGAATTCCTGAAGTTCTTGAATTAGAAGAGATAGTAAGATTTAGAAAAGCAATAGAGTTAAAAAATTATCACAGCTTGAGAGATAGGTTGATTGTAGAACTTCTTTACTCAAGTGGAATAACATCACAAGAATTACTAGGTTTAGGAGAAGATGTTTTTAATCTAGAGAGTAGAGAAGTTGTTGTAACAAGTTTTAAAAAATATAGAACTGTATTTTTTAGTGAGAGAACAAAAAATTTCTTCAAAAGATATATAGTAGCTAAAAAGGAAAAGTTAGGATCTAAATATAATAAAGAGATACTTTTTGTTAACGGATCTGGTGGAAGATTAACTGACCGTTCTTTAAGAAGACTTATAGATAGATACGGTGTTAAAGCAGGAATAACAAAGGAGATAAGTCCACATAGTTTTAGACATACATTTGCTGTTCACATGTTAGAGCATGGTATTAGCTTATTGCAGTTACAAAAATTATTAGGTCACTCAAATTTAGATTCAACAAAAATATATTTAGAAGCTTTAGAGAAAAAAAGAAGAAAAGAACTGTCTAAAGAGATAGAAATCAAATGATAGAAAAATATTAATATTATAAATTGAAGGAGAGTTTATGACGAAAAAATGTATAGGATGTGGAATTGAACTTCAAGGAGAGAATCCTAATTCTAATGGATATTTGCCGAAATCAGTTTTAGAAGGGGATAATAAAGAATTACTTTGTCAAAGATGTTTTAAGATAAAAAATTATGGGCAGTATATTCCTATAAAAATGACAAAAGAGGATTATAGACAAGAAGTTAAAAAAAGTTTAGCAGAAGCAGATGTAGCAATACCTGTTTTTGATATTATCGATTTTGAAGGATCATTTGATGATGAGATTCTTGATATTTTAAGAGAGATGGAATCAATTGTTGTAATTAATAAGTTAGATTTAATACCAGATGAAAAACATCCATCAGAAGTTGCAGATTGGGTTAAAGGAAGATTAGGAGAAGAGGGAATTTCTCCTTTAGATATAGCTATAGTAAGTTCTAAAAATGGATATGGAATAAATGGAATATTTAAGAAAATCAAGCATTTTTATCCTGATGGAGCTAAAGCTTTAGTTTTAGGAGTAACAAATGTTGGGAAATCTAGTATTATAAATAAGCTTATAGGTGCTAAAAGAGTAACAGTATCAAAATTCCCAGGAACAACTTTAAAAAGTGTTAAAACAGAGATTCCATTCTCAAAAATAACTTTAATTGATACTCCGGGATTAATTCCTAGTGGAAGATTTTCTGATTTTGTATGTCAAGAGTGTAATCAAAATATAATTCCTGCTAATGAGATTTCAAGAAAAACTTATAAAGTTCAAGAAGATAGAGTTATATTAATTGGTGGAATGATTCAAATGAGAGTTTTAAACGATGACGATTTAAAACCGATATTTTCATTATATGCATCTAAAGATGTAACATTCCATGAAACAAATGTAGAAAAAGCAAAAGAGTTAATGCAAAAAGCAGACTTTTTAACTCCACCGTGTGAAAATTGTAGAGATGAATTTAACTCTTTAGAAAAAGATGTAGAAGTTTATACAGTGGAAACAGGGGAAGAGTTAGTCTTTAAAGGACTAGGATGGTTATCTGTAAAAAGAGGGCCTTTAAAAGTGGAAATAACATCACCAAAGGGTGGAGAAATAATTATTAGAGAAGCTTTTATAAAGCCAAAAAGATAAAAATGAGGTTCTAAAGGGATGGAAAAAGACGGAAGAATAACTACTCTAAATTGGATTATAAATATAGCAGTAACAATTTTATTTATCTATCTTGCTATGAGAGGAATCGATGATTTAACAGGAACGTACAAAATTGATGAAACAGTGAGAAGTACAAAAGAACTTAGAATAGCTTTAGAGAAATACTATCAATTGACAGGGAGTTATCCTGAGTTAACAAAACCAGGGGTAAATATGAACTTACACCTTTTAGATTATGTGAATGAAAAAGGACAGAAGATATCTTTTGCAGATATTTATGGACGAAAAACTTTGGCTAAGACTTATGGTAGTAACTCAATAATTGCATCAAATGAAGTTTATGATGTACAAGATTTTGAAAATACAAATAAAAATGGTGGTTGGAATTATAATTATTCTCAAAGAACAGGAGAGATTCATCCTAATTTACCTGAGGATATTTATATAGAAAAAGTAAACTGGATTAGACAGTAGAACATGAATGGAGGAAAACAAATGTACGATATTATATTTTTAGGTGGAGGACAAGCTGGGGTTTTTGGAGCTTACGAAGCTATTAAAAAGAATAAGGATTTAAAGATTTTAGTTTTAGACAAAGGTAGAATGTTAACACAAAGAGTTTGTCCAAAAGAAAAGCTAGGAACATGTGTAAAGTGTCCAACTTGTGCAATAATTTATGGAGTTTCAGGAGCTGGAGCTTTTTCGGACTCTAAATTTAATATGGATTATAGAGTTGGTGGAGATGTTCATGTTTTAACTGGAAAAGTAATTGTAAATGAAACTATTCAATATGTAGCAGATATATATAAAGATTTTGGATTTGATGAAAAACCATCTGGTTTAGAGTACAACCAAGTTATGTTAGATTTAAAGAAAAGATGTATTGAAAATAATGTACAGTTAGTAGATACACCAACAATGCACTTGGGAACAGATGGATCAAGAGAACTATATACAAAATTAGTAAATTCTTTATTAGAAAAAGGTGTAGAGTTTATAACTGAAAGATCTGCTGAAGGATTAATAATAGAGAATGGTGAAATAAAAGGAGTAACTGTAAAAAATAAAAAAGATGAAGTTGAAAATTACTTCGCAAAAAATGTTGTAATTGGACTTGGAAGAAGTGGTGCAAAAAAACTGATGGAGATGTGTGAAGAGTCAGGAGTATCATATGAGACAGGTGCAGTTGATTTAGGTGTAAGAGTAGAGATACCTGATTTAGTAATGAAGGATATTAACGAAAATTTCTACGAAGCAAAGATGATTTATCATACAACAAAATATAGAGATAAGATGAGAACTTTCTGTTCAAATCCAAGTGGATTTATAGCTGCAGAAAAGCATAGTGACGATGTAGTGTTAGCAAATGGCCATGCATATAAAGATAAGAAATCTCAAAATACAAACTTAGCTTTATTATGTACAAAAACATTTACACAACCATTTAAGCAACCATTTGAATATGCAACTGCTATAGCGAAGATGTCATCAATGTTAACTGGTGGTAAGATATTAATGCAATCTTACGGAGATTTAAAAGTGGGAAGAAGATCAACAGATGAATCTATAGCTAGATTAAATATAATTCCTACAACAGAGGATTACGTAGCTGGAGATATTGCTTTAGCATGTCCAAAGAGAATTTTAGATAATATTATAGAATTTATAGAAGTTCACGACAAAATAACTCCTGGATTTGCATCAAGTGATTTATTACTATATTTCCCTGAGATAAAATTTAGAAGTACAAGAATAAAAATAGATGCTAATATGGAAACTAATATAAAAGGATTATATGCCGCAGGAGACAGCTCAGGATACGGAAGTGGATTAAATATAGCTGCAGTAATGGGGATACTAGCCGTAAGACATATAATTTCTAAATAATTTGGAGGACTATAATGGGATTTTTTAATAAACTTTTCGGTAGAAAAAAAGAGGATAAAGTCGAAGAGCAAGAAGAAAAGTTAGAAAAAGAAGTGGTAAAAGAGGAGCTAGAATCTCTTGAAGAACAAAAAGAAGAGAAGATAGATGAAGAAGAGAAAATAGATGAAGCTGTAGAAAAAGCTATTGATGATGAAGAAAAGGAAGAGTCAACAATAGATCAGGAAGAAACAAAAGATGAGGTAATTTACGTAGAAAAACCAAAAGTTGAAAAAAGAAGCTTTTTTACATCTTTAAAAGAAAAATTATTTAAATCAAGAGAGGGACTGTTTGGAACTTTAAAAAATATTTTTACAGGAAAATCAATAGTAGATGGTGAGATGTATGAAGAGTTAGAAGATACTTTAGTACAATCAGATATTGGTATTGAAATGACTTTGAAGATAGTAAAAGATTTAAAAGCAGAAGTAAAAGCTAGAGGAGTTAAAAAACCTGAAGATGTATACCCAGTATTAAAAGATGTATTAGAAGGATATTTGATTACAGAAAATACTAAATTAGATATTCAACCTGGAAGAATGAATGTAATATTAATAGTTGGAGTAAATGGAGTTGGAAAAACTACAACTATTGGAAAAATTGCAGCTAAATTAGTTAAAGATGGTAAAAAAGTTGTAATAGGTGCAGCGGATACGTTTAGAGCAGCAGCAGTTGAGCAATTAGAAGAATGGGTAAAAAGAGCAGGAGCTGAGATTGTAAAGCATCCAGAGGGAGCAGATCCAGGAGCAGTTGTTTTTGATACTTTAAAGGCTGGAGAAGATAAAAATGCTGATGTTGTAATTATCGATACAGCAGGAAGACTACATAATAAAAATAATCTGATGAAAGAATTAGAAAAAATAAATAATATTATAAAGAAAAAAATAGGAGATCAACCTTACGAGTCAATTTTAGTTTTAGATGGAACTACAGGACAAAATGGATTGATTCAAGCGAGAGTATTTAACGAAGTGACAAAATTAACAGGATTTATTGTCACTAAATTAGATGGAACAGCTAAGGGAGGAATACTATTTAGCATCTCTGAAGAGCTTAAAAAACCTATAAAATATATAGGAGTAGGAGAGGGAATAGAGGATTTAAGAGAGTTTAATAGTAAAGAGTACATACAAGCTATTTTTGACTAATATATTAAAAAAAATAGAATTTCTGTTGTAAATATATATAAAATTTGTTAATATATAGTTGAAAATTATGAGCACTATTACAGTATAGTTAAAAATGTGCAATTTATTTAATAAAAATCAAGGAGGACTTAAAGTGAGCATTATAGTTCAAATTAAAGAAAAAGCAAAAACTTTAGGAAACAAAATAGTTCTTCCTGAGGCTACTGATGAGAGAGTAATCAGAGCAGCTGCAGGAGTAGTTGAGGAGAAGTTAGGAACTCCAGTATTAGTAGGAAATGTAGAAACAATAAAAACATTTGCTGCAAATTTAGGAGTATCTTTAGATGGTGTTGAAATTATCGATCCAAAAACTACTGATAAATTAGCTTCATATGTTGAGAAACTTTGTGAGTTAAGAGCAAAAAAAGGAATGACTCCAGAAGAGGCAGAAAGATTATTAACAACTGATGTTAACTTCTTTGGTGCTATGATGGTTAAAATGGGAGATGTAGCTGGAATGGTTTCAGGATCAGATTCACCCACAGCAAATGTTTTAAGAGCTGGATTACAAGTTGTTGGAACAAAACCAGGAGTAAAAACAGTATCATCAGTATTTTTAATGGAGTTAAAGCATAATGTAGAAACTTACGGAGAAATCTTAGTATTTGGAGATTGTGCTGTAATTCCTGAGCCTACATCAGAGCAATTAGCTGATATCGCATCAGAAGCAGCTATAACGGCAGCTACAGTAGCTGGATTAGATCCAAAAGTTGCACTTATGTCATTCTCTACAAAAGGATCAGCAAAGCATGATTCAGTAGACGTTGTAAAAAGAGCAGGAGAAATTTTAAGAGAAAGAAATGCAGATTTCGCATTTGAAGAGGAGTTACAAGCGGATGCGGCTTTAGTAGCATCAGTAGGAGTTAAAAAAGCTCCAAATTCTAAAGTAGCAGGAAAAGCTAATGTATTAATATTCCCTAACTTAGCAGCAGGAAATATTGGATATAAATTAGTTCAAAGATTAGCTAATGCAGAGGCATATGGTCCTTTAATTCAAGGATTAGCAGCTCCAATAAATGACTTATCAAGAGGATGTTCAGTTAAAGATATCGTGGATTTAGCTGCAATAACTTCAGTACAAGCTGGAAAGTAATAGACGATAATTTAAATTAAGGTAAAAATTTGTAAGGAGTTTTAACTCCTTACAAATCAAATATATTAAAATAAAAAATAAAATTAAGGTGGTAAATTTAATGAAAGTTTTAGTTATTAACTGTGGTAGTTCATCTCTAAAGTACCAATTATTAAATCCTGAATCAGGAGAGCTTTTTGCAATTGGACTTTGCGAAAGAATAGGAATCGAAGGATCAAAAATGGAGTATGAAACTCCAGCTAACGATTTTGAAATCGAAATAAAGCAAGATATGCCAACTCACAAGGAAGCTTTAGAGTTAGTAATAAATGCTATTACAAATCCAGAATATGGAGTAATAAAATCAGTAGAAGAGATTGATGCAATAGGTCACAGAGTAGTACACGGTGGAGAGAAATTTGCTTCATCAGTATTAGTAACTCCAGAAGTTATGGCAGCTATGGAAGAGTGTTCAGAGTTGGCACCATTACACAACCCTGCAAACTTATTAGGAATTAGAACAATGCAAGAATTAATGCCAGGAAAGCCAAATGTTGGAGTATTCGATACATCATTCCACCAAACAATGCCAAAAGAAGCATACATGTATGCATTACCATATGAGGATTATACAGAATTAAAAGTTAGAAAGTATGGATTCCACGGAACATCTCATAAATTTGTTTCAGGAGTAGCTCAAGAGTTATTAGGAAATCCAGCTGAATCAAAAATAATCGTTTGTCACTTAGGAAACGGTGGATCAATATCTGCAGTTAAAAATGGTAAATGTATTGATACAACTATGGGATTAACTCCATTACAAGGAATTATGATGGGAACTAGATGTGGAGATATCGATCCAGCAGCAGTTTTATTCATAAAGAATAAAAGAGGATTATCAGATAAAGAAATGGACGACAGAATGAATAAGCAATCTGGAATCTTAGGAGTATTTGGAGAGTCTTCAGACTGTAGAGATATGGAAATCGCAGCAGCAGCAGGAAATGAAAGAGCATTATTAGCTGAGAATATGTTCGCTTACAAGATAAGAGGATATGTTGGAAACTATGCAGCTCAAATGGGTGGAGTAGACGCAATTTGCTTCACAGGAGGAATTGGAGAGAATTCTGGAAAAGTTAGAGAAGATGTTTTAAGAGGATTAGAGTTTATCGGAGTTGAATTAGATAAAGAAGTTAACTCTAAGAGACAAAAAGGAAATGTTCTTTTAACTAAAGAAACATCTAAGGTAAAAGCATTCAAAATACCTACAAATGAAGAGTTAGTAATAGCTAGAGATACTTACGAAATTGTAAACGCTACAAAGTAATAAGTGTTGAAAGTTGTTTAATAAATAAACATATTAGTCAGTAAAAAATTATATTTGGTTGAATTAGTTTAAAAATTTCTTAAAAAAATCGAGAACTTTAATTGACAATTAATAAGAATACTCGTAAAATAGAGTTAACTTTAGAGTCAATTAAAAAAGGGAGGACAATTCAAATGGCTAAAAAAATGCAAACTATGGATGGTAACCAAGCTGCAGCATATGCATCATATGCTTTTACAGAAGTAGCAGGTATTTATCCAATAACTCCATCATCGCCAATGGCTGAGTACACTGACGAGTGGGCATCAAGAGGAATGAAAAATATGTTTGGAGTTCCAGTAAAAGTTGTTGAAATGCAATCAGAGGCAGGAGCAGCTGGAACAGTTCACGGATCTTTACAGGCAGGAGCTTTAACTACAACATATACAGCATCACAAGGATTACTATTAAAAGTGCCTAATATGTATAAAATAGCTGGAGAACTTTTACCAGGAGTTATCCACGTATCAGCAAGAGCGTTAGCAGCACAAGCGTTATCAATATTTGGTGATCACCAAGACGTTTATGCAGCTAGACAAACTGGATTTGCTATGTTATTTGAGAGCTCAGTACAAGAAGTAATGGATTTATCAGGAGTTGCACACTTAGCAGCTATTAAATCAAGAGTTCCTTTCATGAATATATTTGATGGATTCAGAACTTCACACGAAATTCAAAAAGTTGAAGTAATGGATTTTGATGTATTCAAGAGATTAGTAGATATGGATGCTATTAAAGCTTTCAGAGAAAGAGCTTTAAACCCAGAGCACCCAGTAACAAAAGGAACAGCTCAAAACGACGATATCTACTTCCAAACTAGAGAAGTACAAAATAAATTCTACGATGCAGTACCTGCAATTGTAGCTAACTATATGGAAGAAATTTCAAAAGTAACTGGAAGAGATTATAAGCCATTTAACTATTATGGAGCACCAGATGCAGAGCATATTGTTATTGCTATGGGATCTGTTTGTGAAACATTAATAGAGACAGTTGATTATTTAGTAGGAAAAGGAGAAAAGGTAGGACTTATCAATGTTCACTTATATAGACCATTCTCTGCTGAATACTTCTTCAATGTATTCCCTAAGACAGTTAAGAAAATTGCTGTACTAGATAGAACAAAAGAACCTGGAGCATTAGGAGAGCCTTTATACATGGACGTTAGAGGATTATTCTATGGAATGGAAAACGCTCCAGTAATCGTGGGTGGAAGATATGGATTATCTTCAAAAGACACAACACCAGCTCAAATGAAAGCTGTATTTGATAACTTAAAGCAAGATGAGCCAAAAGATGGATTTGTAGTTGGAATCAACGATGACGTAACTTACAAATCTCTTGAAGTTGGACCAAGCATTGAAACAGGAGCAGAAGGAGTAAGAGAGTGCTTATTCTTCGGACTTGGATCAGATGGTACAGTTGGAGCTAACAAAAACTCAATTAAAATTATTGGAGATAAAACAGATTTATATGCACAAGGATACTTTGCATATGACTCAAAGAAATCTGGAGGATCAACAAGATCTCACTTAAGATTTGGTAAACATCCAATTAAATCAACTTACTTAGTATCTTCACCAAACTTCGTTGCTTGTTCAGTACCAGCATACTTAACACAATACGATATGATAGGTGGATTAAAGCAAGGTGGAACATTCTTATTAAACTGTGTATGGGATAAAGATGAGGTTGTAGCTCATTTACCAAATTCAGTTAAGAAACAATTAGCAGAGAAAAACGCTAAGTTCTACATTATAAATGCTAATAAATTAGCAGCAGAAATAGGATTAGCAGGAAGAACTAATACAATAATGCAATCAGCATTCTTTAAATTAGCAGATGTTATTCCATTTGAAGATGCACAAACTTATATGAAGCAATATGCTGAAAAGTCATATGCTAAAAAAGGTGACGCAATTGTTAAAATGAACTATGAAGCTATTGATAAAGGAGCTGGAGAATTAGTTCAAATTACAGTTGATCCTTCATGGGCTAACTTAACAACTGAAGTTGTTGAAGAAAAAGGAGCTTGCTCTTGTACAGGATGTGGATGTGGATCAACATCTAAATTAGAGTCATTTGTAGAGAAAATTGCAAAACCTATAAATGCTTTAAAAGGAGAAGAGTTACCAGTTTCTACATTCTTAGGATATGAAGATGGAACATTTGAGAACGGAACAACAGCTTTCGAAAAAAGAGGAGTTGCAGTAAACGTTCCTGAGTGGAAATCTGAAAACTGTATCCAATGTAACCAATGTTCATATGTTTGTCCACACGCAGTTATAAGACCATTCTTAATGACAGCTGAGGAAAAAGCAGGAGCACCAAACGAGTTAAAAACAAAAACTCCAATTGGAAAAGGGTTAGAAGGATTAGAGTATAAAATCCAAGTATCTCCATTAGATTGTACAGGATGTGGACTATGTGCTAACGTATGTCCAGCTAAAGAGAAAGCTTTAGTTATGGTACCTATTGGACAAGAAGTTGAAAAAGGTGAGCAAGAAAATGCTGACTACTTATTCAACGAAGTAACATATAAAGATGAGTTTATGCCAAAAACATCAGTAAAAGGATCACAATTTGCACAACCATTATTTGAGTTCCACGGAGCTTGTGGAGGATGTGGAGAAACTCCTTATATTAAAGCAATAACTCAATTATTTGGAGACAGAATGATGATAGCTAACGCTACAGGATGTTCTTCAATTTATGGAGGATCAGCACCATCAACTCCATATACAACAAATAGCTGTGGAGAAGGACCATCATGGGGTAACTCATTATTTGAGGATAACGCAGAGTTTGGATACGGAATGGCAACAGCTGTTGAAACAATGAGAGATAGAATTCAAACAATAATGGAAGAAAACATGGCAAATGTTTCTCCAGAAGTTGCAGCAATGTTTGCTGAGTGGATTGAAAATAGAGCAGATGGAAATAAAACTAAAGAAATCAGAAATAGATTAGTTCCAGCTTTAGAAGCATGTAACTGTGGAGTATCAACAGAAATTTTAGAGTTGAAGCAATATCTTGTTAAGAAATCACAATGGATATTTGGAGGAGACGGATGGGCTTATGACATCGGTTATGGAGGATTAGACCACGTTTTAGCTTCTTCAGATGACGTTAACGTTTTAGTAATGGATACTGAAATTTACTCTAATACAGGAGGACAAGCATCTAAATCAACTCAAACAGGAGCAGTAGCAAAATTCGCAGCTGCAGGAAAACCTAATAAGAAGAAAGATTTAGCTGCTATTGCAATGTCTTACGGACATATCTATGTTGCACAAGTATCTATGGGAGCTAACCAAGCTCAATACTTAAAAGCAATTGCTGAAGCTGAGGCATATCCAGGACCATCATTAATCATAGCTTATGCTCCTTGTATAAGTCATGGATTAAAGAATGGAATGGGTAACAGTCAACTTGAGATGAAAAAAGCTACAGAGTGTGGATACTGGCCAATATTCAGATATAATCCATTATTAGAAAAAGAAGGAAAGAACCCTCTTCAAATCGATTGTAAAGAACCTAACTGGGATAATTACAATGATTATCTAATGGGAGAAGTTAGATATGCTACATTAGCAAAATCTAAACCAGAACATGCAAAAGATTTATTTGCTAAAAATAAATCAGAGTCTCAAAGAAGATGGAGACAATATCAAAGACTTGCATCATTAGACTTCACAGCTGAAGCTAAGTAATTCTTTGAAATTTAGAGATAAGGTAGAAGTACCTTATCTCTTTTTTTATTACAAAACTTTTTTGTAAATTAACATATTATTTGGTATAATTAAGAGTAAGTAGTAAAAAAGAAAGGGTGAAAAAATGAAGATATCTGTTGCAATGATAACCTTTAATGAAGAAAAAATATTGAGAAAAACTTTAGAATCAGTTAAAGGATTGGCGGATGAAATAGTTATTGTAGACAGTGGATCAACAGATGCTACAAAGAGTATAGCAGAAGAGTTTGGTGCAAAGTTCTATATAGAATCTTGGAAGGGCTATGGACCACAAAGAAATTTAGCTATAGAGAAGTGTAAAAATGAATGGATTTTAAATATAGACGCAGATGAAGAGATATCAAAAGAGTTAAAAAAAAAGATAATAGAAATAACATCAGATATTAACAATAAAAAAGAGATTTTTAAAATAAATAGGTTATCAGTTTGCTTTGGAAAACAAATAAAGCATGGAGGATGGGGAACATCTTATGCAATAAGATTATTTAAAAAAGGTTCTGGAAAATTTAATGATAATATAGTTCACGAAGAATTTAAAGCAAATAAAGAGATCTTTAAAATAAAAGAAAATATATATCATCATTCATATTTAACTATGGAAGATTATTTTAATAGATTTAATAGATATACAACAGAAGGTGCAAAGGACTATTATAAAAAAAATAAAAAAGTGAGTATATTAGATATAGTAGTAAATCCAATATATAAATTTTTGAAAATGTATATTTTTAGATTAGGATTTTTAGATGGTATTGAAGGCTTTGTCATAGCATCAACAAGTTCGATGTATTCTATGATAAAATATTTTAAACTGAGGGAGATGTATAAGAATGGCTCATACTTACAAAAGAATAATAATAGCAAGAACGGATAAAATAGGTGACTTAATTCTATCAATTCCTAGTTTTTTTATGATTAGAAAAATGTATCCTGAAGCTGAAATAACCTTATTAGTGAGAAATTATAACTACAATATAGTAAAAAATTTGCCATATATAAATAGAGTTGTTCAAATAGATAGATACAGACAAAAAGAACTTTTAGAAAAAATAAAATATTTTAATGCCGATGTTTTTATAGCTTTATATGTTGATAATTTTGTAATGGAATTAGCAAAAGCAAGTAAAGCTAAAATAAAAATAGGACCTTTATCAAAAATAAAATCTTTTTTTACTTTTAATAAAGGTGTTTTACAAAAAAGATCTAAATCAATAAAACATGAAGCAGAATACAATTTAGATTTAATAAAAAAACTTGATAAAAAACTTTTTGAAGATAGATTTGAAATAAATACTCAGATTTTTCTAGATAAAAGTAACTTAGAAGCTGCTGAAAAATTTTTCAAAGATAATAGTATTGGAGATAAAGTGTTAGTTGTAAATCCGTTTATGGGTGGTTCTGCAAAAAATATAACAGATGATCAGTATGCAGATATTTTAAGAGAAGTTATAGATAGAGAAAAAAATATTGATGTAATTGTAACAGCACATATTTCGGATGAAGAAAGAGGATTAAAGCTTTTAGAAAAAATAGGAAGAGACAGAGTATACCTGTTTGCAAATGGAGGAGAACTTTTAAATATAGGAGCAGTTATAAATAGAGCTAAAGTTTATTTTGGAGGTTCAACAGGACCAACTCATATAGCAGGTTCTTTACAAAAAAGTATAGTAGCTTTATATCCTAAAAAAGCAACTCAAAGTCCTATGAGGTGGGGTATTTTTGGTAATGAAGATGTTACATATATAATACCAGATGAAAATACAAAAGAAAATTATAAGCATAAAGATTTTGATTCTTATAATGAAAATATTAAAGAGAAAATAGTTCAGGCAATAATAGATAGATTGGAGAGATAAGCGTGAAAATATTAGTAATACATACAGCTTTTATAGGAGATATTGTTTTATCAACACCGTTATTAAAAAGAATAAAAGAGGTATACCCAGAAGCAAAAATTACTTATGTAACTACTCCTATTGGTGCCACTATTTTGAGAAATAATCCAAATGTAACTGAGATAATAGAATATGATAAAAGAGGAAGCCATTCAGGAGTTAAAGGGCTATTAGCTTTAGGAAGAAGATTGAGATATGAAAATTTCAACATGGTCTTAACACCTCATAGATATTTAAGAAGTTCTATTTTAGCGTGGTTGACAAGATCTCCTAAGAGAGTTGGTTACGATATAGCAAGTGGATCTTGCTTATTCACTGATAAAATAAGTTATGATAAGAGTAAACATGAAGTGGATAAATTATTGTCATTTATAGGAGAGGTTCCATCTAATTCAAGAGAAAAATATCCAATAGAATTATATCCAAATAAAAAAGATATTGATGCAGTTGACAAGATTTGGAATGAAAATAATTTTAACAATCAAGAGATTATAGCAGTAGCTCCTGGAAGTAAGTGGTTTACAAAAAAGTGGCCTTTAGAATATTTTAATGAAGTAATTGATTTGCTAGTAGAAAATGGTAAGAAAGTTATTGTTATTGGTGGTAAAGATGAGTTGTATTTAAATGTAAATATTCAACAAGGTGTTTTAGATTTAAGAGGAAAAACAACATTGTTAGAATTAGCAGAGGTTTTAAAAAGAGTTAAAGTAGTTTTAACAAATGATTCATCACCGATACATATAGCGTCAGCTTTTAAGAAAACCTCAATTCTTGCAATTTTTGGCCCAACTGTGAAAGAGTTTGGATTTTTTCCATGGAGTAAAAATAGTGAAGTTTTAGAAATTGAAAATCTTTCTTGTAGACCGTGTGCAATACACGGAGGAGATAAGTGTCCAAAAGGTCATTTTAAATGTATGTTAGATATAAAACCAAAACAAGTCTATGAAAAAATTCTACAAATTTTGAAGAGGGTGTAATGGAAAAAATATTATGTAATAGCGAAGCGGATTTTAATTTAGTTAATAAAATTAAGAGAGAAGAATTTAAAGTTATTAAAGATTTAAAAAATGACGATAGAAGTAAGGTTATATTAATTGATATTGATGGAAATAAATATGTTTATAAAATTCCTAAAGAAAAGAATAATCGTATATGGCAAAGAATAACTTCCCTAATTAGGGGAAGTGAAAGTAAACGAGAATATGAAAATTATTTAAAAATAAAAGAGAATGGTTTTAAAGGACCTGTTCCTATAATGTATTGGGAGAGAAAAATTTTTGGAATATGTGTTGATTCATTTTTAGTGAGTTCGTATTTATCTGGAAAACCAGCAACTCAAAAAAATTTAAAACTAGTAGAAAAAGAATTGAGAAAAATACATGCTAGAGGTTATTTACATGGAGATTCTCAATTAAGTAACTTTATAGTAGAAAATAATGAAATTTATTTAATAGATGCAAAATTAATGAAAAATAAATATGGAAAAGCAGGGGAGGCATACGAATTTATATATTTAGAAGAAAGTTGTCATAAAGAGATTGATATTTATGATAAAAATACTCTAAGTTATAAATTAGCAAAAAGTTTAAATAGTTACCTGCATTGGATTGGAAGAGTGAAAAAAGCAATTCGAGGAAAGGAAAGATAAATTGAGAGTTTTAATAATAAGACTTAGTTCTATAGGAGATGTAATATTGACTACTCCTGTTTTAAAGGAACTGAAAAAAAAGTATCCAGATATAATTATAGATTTTTTAGTTATGGAAAATTTTAAAGATGCAATATCAGGATGTCCTTATATAGATAATTTAATTTTATTTAACAAAAAAAGGCACGATGGTTTAAAAAATATGATAGCATTTGGAAAAAAATTAAAATTAAATAATTATGATTATGTATTTGATTTGCATGCTAAAGTGAGATCAAAAGTTATAAGTAATACAATTGGAAGTAAAACATATACGTATAAAAAAAGAAGTTTATTAAAAAGTATTTTAGTTAAAACCAAGGCAATAAAATATAAAGTGGATGATACAATTATTAAAAATTATTTTGGTGCTTTTAAAGTTCTAGGGTTGGAGTACAATGGTGAGGATTTAACTTTTAGTTTTGAAAAAAAAGATTTAGAAAAATTGGAAACACTTTGTATAGAATATGACAATGTTCCAATGATAGCCCCAGGAGCTTCAAAGGAAACTAAAAAATGGACTAAAGAAGGGTTTGCACAATTGTCAAAACTCCTTTATAATAAATATGGGAAGAAACCAATTATAATAGGGTCAAGTAATGAGTATGAAATGTGTGAGGAGATTAAAAATCTTGCAGATGGGTTTGCTATAAATTTAGCTGGAAAATTAACTTTAAAAGAGAGTGGAGCACTACTTTCTAAAGCTAGGTTTTTAGTTACAAATGATTCTGGACCATTTCATATAGCAAGAGGGGTAAAATGCCCAACTTTTGTTATATTTGGTCCAACTAGCCCAGGTATGTTTGAGTATGATGGAAAAAATGTATTAATCTATTTAAATGAACCCTGTTCACCGTGCAGTTTACATGGAGATAAAGTGTGCCCACAGAAACATTTTAATTGTATGAAAAAATTAAATGCAGAAATGGTTATGGAAGCAATAGAAAAAAATGGGAGGTAATTGAATATGGCAAAAAAATCAGTAGATACAACAACAGATAAGTCAAAAGCTTTAGAAACAGCATTA
This sequence comes from Cetobacterium somerae ATCC BAA-474, assembly GCF_000479045.1. Taxonomy (NCBI): domain Bacteria; kingdom Fusobacteriati; phylum Fusobacteriota; class Fusobacteriia; order Fusobacteriales; family Fusobacteriaceae; genus Cetobacterium; species Cetobacterium somerae. The sequence goes on along the minus strand of NZ_KI518200.1, from coordinate 60,859 downwards.
AAACAGATAAGAAAAGATTTTGGAGAAGGATCAATAATGAAACTTGGAGAAAATCAAGGTATGAATATTGAAGTTATTCCAACAGGAAGTATAAATTTAGATTTAGCTCTTGGTTTAGGAGGAGTTCCTAGAGGAAGAATTATAGAAGTATATGGTGCAGAGAGTTCAGGAAAAACAACAATAGCATTACATATAGTAGCTCAAGCACAAAAAATGGGAGGAGTAGCTGCATTTATAGATGCTGAACATGCTCTAGACCCAGTATATGCAAAAGCTTTAGGTGTAGACGTAGAAGAGTTATTAATTTCACAGCCAGATTTTGGAGAGCAAGCGTTAGAGATTGCAGATATGTTAGTTAGATCAGGAGCAATTGATGTTATAGTTGTTGACTCTGTAGCAGCTTTAGTTCCAAAGGCAGAGATTGATGGAGAGATGTCAGACCAACAAATGGGACTTCAAGCTAGATTAATGTCAAAAGCTTTAAGAAAATTAACAGGTTCTATAAATAAATCAAAAACAACAATGATATTTATAAACCAAGTTAGAGATAAAATTGGTGGATTTAGTTTTGGACCTCAGACAACTACAACAGGTGGAAAAGCTCTTAAATTCTATTCTTCAGTAAGAATGGAAGTTAAAAGAGTTGGAAGTGTAAAACAAGGTGAAGAAGTTATAGGTAATGAAACAGTAGTAAAAGTTACAAAAAATAAGGTAGCTCCTCCATTTAAAGAAGCTAAATTCCAAATTATGTATGGTAAGGGGATTTCTAGAGTAGGAGAAATTTTAGATATGGCCTTAGATAATGATATAGTTGCAAAATCTGGAGCTTGGTTCAGCTTTGGTGATATTAGACTAGGTCAAGGAAAAGAAAATGTAAAGGCTAGATTAGAAACTGAGCCAGAATTATTAGCAGCAATTGAAGAGAAAATAAACCAACTTCTAGAAAAAAATACAATAGTACTACATACATCAGAGGGAGAAGAAGTTGAAGCTGAAGAGATTACTGAAGAATAAGTATCTCTTTGAAAATGGATTGAGTATAGGTCTAAATAACGAAATAGTAAACAAATATGATTTAAAAAGGAGAGAGGAGCTATCTCACGAGGAATACTTACAAGTGTTAGAGTTAGCTGCTCTCTCTACTTCATATTATTATTTAGCTAAAAGAGATTATACTAAAAAAGAGATATATAATAAATTATTACAAAAATATTGGGAAAAAAATCCAATAGTAAAAGTTATAAAAAGATTAGAAGAAGTTGGTTATATTGATGATAAAGAATTTGCTATATCATATGTAAAGACTAAAAAATGTGGTAAGAAAAAAATAATATATGATTTGAAATTAAAAGGAATAACTTCTGAAGTTATAGAAGAAGCACTAAGTTTTTATGAAGAAGAGGATGAGTTAGAAGAATTATCTAGAGCTTGGGATAAACTAGGAGAAAAAGAGGAGCAAAAAAAAATAGCCTCTCTTATGAGAAAAGGGTTTTCATATGGCGATATAAAAAGAGTTATAATCAAAAAAAGGGAGGAAGAATGTTAACATTATTAAAAGTTACATTAGTAGCACTACTAAATTTTATGTATTTAACGTTATTTAAAGCTAGTAAGATAAAAAAGATGTCTAAAGATAAAGCTCCATTTGCTGCAAGAAAAGAGTTGAAAAAACTTTCTGAAAGAATAGTAAAGGCAGCTAAAATAAATTTAGAAGTAGTATATCTAGATGAGGCAGCATACAAAAAAATGAAGTTAGATGATGGAATAGTAGTAGTAGCAAATCATTCAAGTAATTTAGATATACCTGTTATAGTTACAGCTTTAAGTATTCCCGTAGGCTTTGTTGCTAAAAAAGAGATGGAAAACTGGCCTTTTTATTCAATGTGGATGAAAATGAGTAATTGTATATTTTTAGATAGATCAAATCCAAGAGAGGGAATAAAAAGCATAAGAAAAGCAGTGGAAATAGTAAAGCAAGGGTATCCAACTGTAATATTTCCAGAAGGAGAAAGAACTTTAACAGGAGAAGTAGGAAATTTCAAAAAAGGAAGCTTCAAATTAGCTACAGAAACTAATGGAATTATTTTACCGTTAACAATAGATGGAACCTTTTTTGTTCAAAATAGAAAAAGTATTTTAATGAAGCCAAATAGAAAAGTTAGATTAACTGTAGGAAAACCGATAGATTTGAGAAAAATAAACCAAGAAAATAGCAAAAACATTAGTGAGATTGTTCGAGAATTGGTAGTTAAAGAGATAGAGTAGAAAAAAAATTAAAAAATAACCACTAAATAAGTATAAAATTAATCGTTAAAAACTTGGGAAAAGTTTGACACTAATTATTATTTGTGCTATAATCTCCTTGAAAATTAAGTTGAGCTTAACAGGGCTTAAACGAAAAATATAATTGGAATATATATTATTTATAATCCACTCAGGAGGAAAAAGATGGAAAACTTACAATCTTACTGGTCAGATTTCAAAGGAAACTTATGGAAGAAAGAAATCAATGTTAGAGATTTCATTCAGAACAACTACACACCATACACTGGGGATGAGTCATTCTTAGTTGGAGCTACTGAAAATACAAAAGCTGTTTGGTCAAAGTTAACAGAAATGTTCAAAGAAGAGATTGCAAGAGGTGTTTATGATGCAGAAACTAGAACTCCTCAATCAATAACTACTTATGGACCTGGATACATTTCAAAGGATAACGAGTCAATCGTAGGACTACAAACAGATGCACCATTAAAGAGAGGAATCTATCCAAAAGGTGGATTAAGAATGGTTGAGAACTCTTTAAATGCATATGGATATGAAATTGATCCAATAACAAAAGAGATTTTTACAAAATACAGAAAAACTCACAACGAAGGAGTTTTCTCAGCATATACAGATGATATGAAAGCTGTAAGAAAATCAGGAATCGTAACTGGATTACCAGATGCTTACGGAAGAGGAAGAATAATCGGAGACTACAGAAGAGTAGCTCTATACGGAGTAGATAGATTAATCGAAGAGAGAAAATTCGAATTAAAGAAAGCTGAAGCTCCAGAATTAACTGAAGAAATCATCAGAAAAAGAGAAGAAATAACAGAGCAAATTAACGCGTTAAAAGCATTTGTTAAAATGTGTGCTTCTTACGGATTTGACGTAACTAAGCCAGCTACAAACGCAAAAGAAGCTGTACAATGGGTATACTTTGCATACTTAGCAGCTACAAAGGATCAAGATGGAGCAGCAATGTCAGTTGGAAGAACTGCAACATTCTTAGATATCTATATTGAGAAAGATTTAGCAAAAGGATTAATTACAGAGAGCGAAGCTCAAGATTTAATCGACCAATTTATCATAAAATTAAGAATTATCAGATTCTTAAGAACTCCAGAGTACAATGATTTATTCTCAGGAGATCCAACTTGGGTAACTGAAGCTTTAGGAGGAGAAGGAGTAGATGGAAGAACTTTAGTTTCTAAAACAGCGTTCAGATATTTAAATACTCTTTACAACTTAGGACCAGCTCCAGAGCCAAACTTAACAGTATTATGGTCACAAAAATCTCCAGCAAACTGGAAAAGTTTCTGTGCTAAAGTTTCAATAGATACATCAGCAATCCAATACGAAAATGATGATTTAATGAGACCTGAGCTAGGAGACGACTATGGAATCGCATGTTGTGTTTCTCCAATGAAAATAGGAAAGCAAATGCAATTCTTCGGAGCTAGAGTAAACTTACCAAAAGCTTTATTATATGCTATCAACGGTGGAAGAGATGAGAAATCAGGAGCACAAGTAGCACCTAAATTCGAAGGAATCACTTCTGAGTACTTAGATTTTGATGAAGTAATGGAAAAATATGACTTAGTATTAAAATGGTTAGCAGGAGTATATATTAATGCTCTAAAAGTTATCCACTACATGCACGATAAATATTCTTATGAGGCATTTGAAATGGCTCTTCATGATGTAGAAGTTTTAAGAACTCAAGCATCAGGAATTGCAGGATTATCAATCGTTGCTGACTCATTAGCAGCTATTAGAGATGCAAAAGTAAGAGTAATCAGAGACGAGAGAGGAATCGCTGTTGACTTCGTAAGAGAAGGAGAATACGTAGCATTCGGAAACAACGATGATAATACAGATAAGTTAGCAGTTGAAATAATGGAGAAATTCATGAACTACATCAGAACTCATGAGACTTACAGAAATTCAAAAGCTACACAATCAATCTTAACGATAACTTCAAACGTAGTTTATGGAAAGAAAACAGGAACTACTCCTTGTGGAAGACCAGCAGGAACTCCATTCTCTCCAGGAGCTAACCCAATGAACGGAAGAGATACAAGAGGAGCAGTAGCAGCACTTGCTTCAGTAGCTAAGTTACCATTCCACCATGCAGAAGATGGAATTTCTTACACATTTGCTATAACTCCAGGAGCTTTAGGAAAATCTAGAGAAGAAAGAGTAGAAAACTTAGTAGGATTAATGGATGGATACTTCACAGCTGATGGAGGACAACACTTAAATGTTAACGTATTTGATAGAGCGTTATTAGAGGATGCAATGGCTAACCCTGAGAAATACCCTCAATTAACAATCAGAGTATCTGGATACGCAGTTAACTTTGTAAGATTAACAAAAGAGCAACAATTAGACGTTATATCAAGAACAATTAACGGAAATATGTAATAATTAAAAAAGGATGTGCTAAGAAAATGAAAAAGGGATTTATTCACTCACACGAGAGTTTTGGAACTGTAGATGGACCAGGTATTAGATATGTAGTGTTTACTCAAGGATGTCCTTTAAGATGTAAATACTGTCATAATTGTGATACTTGGAAAAGAGAGGATGCAAAATTCTTGGAAACTCCTGAACAAACTTTCTTAGAGATCTGTAGATATAAAAACTTTATTAAAACAGGAGGAGTAACGGTGACCGGTGGAGATCCGTTAACTCAACCTGAATATGTAAAGGAGCTATTGAGACTTTGTAAACAAGAAGGTATACATACAGCAATTGATACTTCAGGGTATTTATTTAATGATAAGGTTAAAGAAGCTTTGGAGTACGCAGATCTTGTTTTACTAGATATAAAATCAATTGATCCAGTACAATATAAAGAGTTAACTGGTGTTGAATTAGAACCAACACTTCAGTTTGCAAAGTATTTAAAGGAGATTGGAAAACCAATGTGGGTAAGACATGTTGTCGTACCTGGAATCACTGATAATGATGAATTATTAGGGAAATTAGCTGATTACCTAAAAGATTTTGATAATCTTGAAAAAGTAGAAGTTTTACCATATCACTCTTTAGGTGAATATAAATGGCAAAAGATTGGAATGGATTATCCTTTAAAAGGAGTTGAACAGCTTTCGGCTGAGAGATTTGAAAATGCAAAGAATATATTTAAAAGTAGAGGTTTATCAGTTAAATAGTAAAGTTTTGACTACCTTAGAACAGAGAAGTTCTAAGGTAGTTTTTTATATATTTTAATAAAAAATATGATATAATTAAAGAAAAGTATAAAAGGAGAAATCAATGATTATATTAGGAATAGAAACATCTTGCGATGAAACATCGATAGCTGTTTTAAAAGATGGGAAAGAAGTTTTATCTAATAATATTTCTTCTCAAATAGATATACATAAAGAATATGGAGGAGTTGTTCCTGAAATTGCTTCAAGACACCATATTAAAAATATAGCTACAATTTTAGAAGAGAGTTTAGAAGAAGCTAAAATAACGATGGATGATGTAGATTACATAGCTGTAACATATGCACCTGGATTAATAGGAGCCTTACTTGTGGGAATATCTTTTGCAAAAGGATTGGCATATGGACACGATATTCCTTTAATTCCAGTTCATCATATAAAAGCTCACATTTACGGGAATTTTATTGAACATAATATAGAATTACCGTGTATAGCTTTAGTAGTATCAGGAGGACATACAAATATAGTATATATAGATGAAAAACATAATTTTATAAATTTAGGAGCGACTTTAGATGATGCAGTTGGAGAAAGCTATGATAAAGTTGCAAGAGTTATGGGGATCGGATATCCAGGTGGACCAATTGTTGATAAGCTTTATTATAAGGGTAATAAAGAGGCTTTAAAAATACCAGAACCTAAAGTGGATGGATATGATTTTAGTTTTTCAGGAATTAAAACATCAGTTATAAACGCTGTAAATAAAGCCAGAATGAAGGGAGAAGAGTTTAAACCTGAAGATTTATCAGCTTCATTCCAAGAGAAGGTAGTAGATATACTTTGTAAGAAAACATTAAAGGCTGCTCAAGATAAAGGAGTTAAACAAATTGTAATAGCAGGTGGAGTTGCAGCAAACTCTTTATTAAGAAGTGAATTGAGTTTAAGAGCAAGTAAGATAGGGATAAAGGTGAACTATCCATCTATGACTTATTGTACTGATAATGCAGCAATGATAGCTGAAGCAGCATATTATAAATTAAAATATGGAAAAGAACCAATTTTTGCAGATTTAACATTAAATGGAAAAGCAACATTAGATATAATGAAAGATTAAAAATACCCCAAATTTTGGGGTATTTTAAATTTTATGGTATAATTTTAGTGTAATAAAATAGAGTTACAATGAGTCCGTCTACGAGGTATTTGACATTGAAAAACTCTTGAAAATATGGTAAAATTTTTAGATAGTAAAGTGTAATTTTGGAGGTAAAATGAAGATATATATTGCTCCTTTAGCAGGAGTTACAGATTATACATTTAGAGGAATTTTAGATGATTATAAACCAGATTTGATGTTTACAGAGATGGTTAGTATAAATGCGTTAGAGATGGAAAATGAAAAGACTTTAAATCAGATTTTAAGAATAAGAGATGGTGAAGCTGTTCAAATCTTTGGTAAAGATGTAGAAAAGATGGTTTATAGTGCAAAGTATATAACAGAAAAGTTAGGTGTAAAGCATATAGATGTAAATGCAGGGTGTCCAGTAAATAAGATTATAAAAAATGGATATGGTGCAGCCTTATTAGAGGATCCTGATCAAATAAAAAGAATTTTATGTGAAATAAGAGAAGCTATACCTGAAGATGTAGATTTATCTTTAAAAACTAGAGTAGGTTATAAAGGATTAAAGCAACATAAACTAGTAGGTAAAATAGCTGAAGAAGCTGGATGTAAACATATTACAATTCACGGGAGAACAAGAGAGCAGATGTACAGTGGAACTGCAAACTGGGACCTTATAAAAGAAGTGAAAGAAAGTGTTAATATAGAGGTCATTGGAAATGGAGATATATTCACAGCAGAAGATGCTTATGAAAGAGTTAAGCATTCAGGAGTTGATGGAATAATGTTAGCTAGAGGAATATGTGGAAATCCATGGTTAATACAGCAGATTAGAGAAAAGTTTGAAACAGGAGATGTTATAACGGAAGTTACTCCAGAGATGAGATTAGATATGGCAATCAGACATGCGCTTCAAGGGAAATTAGATAATCCAAATAAAAAGTTTTTATTTGAGCTTAGAAAACACCTTTGTTGGTATTTAAAAGGAATAAGAAATGGAGCAGCATTAAAGGGAGCGATAAATCAAATAGAAAGCTATGACGAATTAATAGCACTATTAGAAAGAGCTAAGGAAAATTTAAAATAAAGGGACGTGATTTTTTGTCAGTAGATACACCATTAATGAGTCAATATAAAGAGATAAAAAAAGAAAATCAAGATAATATCCTATTTTTTAGGTTAGGAGATTTTTATGAGATGTTTTTTGAAGATGCAGTTATAGCTTCTAGAGAACTTGGATTAACATTAACAAGTAGAAATAAAGAAAAAGGAATAGAAGTTCCATTGGCTGGAATACCCTATCACTCTTCAGCTGGATATATAGGTAAACTTGTAGCTAAAGGATACAAAGTAGCAATATGTGAACAAGTAGAAGATCCAAAAGCAACTAAAGGTATTGTAAAAAGAGAAGTTGTAAGAGTAATAACTCCTGGAACAATAATAGATACTGAATATTTAGATGAAAAAAGTAATAATTATTTGATGGGAATTGTTGTAAAAAAAGAAACGATAGGACTAACATATATAGATATAACAACTGGAGAATTTGTAGCTAGTGAGAAAAAGAAAACAGAAGATTATGTGTATAAAATACTAGGAGAGATAAATAAAATATCTCCCAGAGAAGTTTTAATAGATGAAAATTCATATACAGATTTAGAAAAGGAATTAAAACAATTTGCTCAATTAAATAAAATAAATATTAGTTCATATTTAAAAGTAAAAAAAAGTGAAGAGTTTTTAAAAAAATATTTTAAAGTTATCTCTTTAGATAGTTTTGGTTTGAATAATAAGGTTGGAGCTATTGAGGCTGCTGCAATGGTTTTAGAATATGTATTAGAGCTGCAAAAAGGAAATGAAATTCCTGTAGATAAGATAATTTATACAGGAAGCGAAAACATAATGGAATTGAATCTTACGACACAAAGAAATTTAGATGTTGTAGCATCAAATAGAGAAAATGGTGTTCTAGGGACTTTACAATGGATTTTAGACAGTTGTAGAAGTTCTATGGGTAGTAGATTATTAAAGCATTTTTTAAAAAATCCTTCAACTTCAAAAGAGATAATTCTTGAAAGACAGAAAGACATCGAATTTTTTTATAAAGGAGTTCTTTTAAGAGAAGAAGTAAGAGAAAAATTAAAAGATATATATGATATAGAAAGAATAATTGGAAAATTAGTTTTAGGAAATGAAAATGCTAGAGATTTAGTAGCTTTAAAAAAATCAATATTAAATAGCTTAGAGATATATAAAATTTTAAAGGGCAATCCTATTTTTGAGATAGCTTTAGATGAATTAGTTGAAATTTATAACTTAATAGAAAGTAGTATAAAAGAGGAAGTTCCATTTTCTATTAGAGAAGGTGGAATGATAAAAGATGGCTACAACGCTGAGTTAGATGAACTACATAATATATCAAATAATGGAAAAGATACAATTTTAGAAATAGAAAATAGAGAAAGAGAAAGAACAGGAATAAAAGGTTTAAAAATAAAATATAATAAAGTGTTTGGATATTTTATAGAAGTAACTAAAGCTAATATCCACTTAGTTCCTGCTGATTATATAAGAAAGCAAACTCTAGCTAATGCAGAGAGATATATTGTTGAAGATTTAAAAATTTATGAAGAAAAAGTTCTAAATGCTAAAGATAAAATAGAGAATCTAGAATATCATCTTTTTAAAGAGATTTCTGAGAAAATAAAAAACTTTAGAACTATACTTCATGAATTAGCGTATAAATTGTCGTATTTAGATGTTGTAACAAATTTTGCACATATAGCAACAAAAAATAGTTACATAAAGCCCGAGATAACAACAGAGGGAGATATAGAAATAATAGGAGGAAGACATCCTATTGTAGAGCAATTAGTAGGAAGAGAAAATTTTGTTAAAAATAGTATCGTTTTAAATAATGATAAAAACTTAATAATTTTAACAGGACCAAATATGTCAGGAAAATCTACATATATGAAGCAAGTAGCATTAATTTTAATTATGGCACATATGGGTTGTTATGTTCCTGCAGAATATGCTAAAATAGGAATTGTAGATAAAATTTTTACAAGAATAGGAGCCAGTGACGATTTAGTTACAGGACAATCAACATTTATGTTAGAGATGAGTGAAGTTGCTAATATAGTAAATAGTTCTACTAAAAATTCCTTTATTATATTAGATGAAATAGGAAGAGGAACATCGACATTTGATGGAATCTCAATTGCAACAGCAATAACAGAGTATATTCATGATAATATTCAAGCTAAAACAATTTTTGCAACACACTACCATGAATTAACTCAACTAGAATCAAAGTTAAATAAATCTGCAAACTTCAGAATCGAAGTTAAAGAGGATGAAAAAGAGATTCTATTTTTAAGAGAGATTGTAAAAGGTGGAGCCGATAAATCTTATGGAATAGAAGTTGCAAGATTAGCAGGGTTACCAAGAGAAATTCTAGATAGAGCAAAAGAGATGCTAAGAGTTTTAGAAACTAGAAAAATGATAATAGAAAGAAAAGTAAAAAAAGAACAATTAATATTATTTGGAGAATTTGAACCTGAAATAAAAGAGGAACCTATAAAAAAAGAAGAAGAAAATATTATACAGCTAGAAAATGAGGAAAAAATAGTATTACGTCTTTTAAGAGAGGCTGAACTGGATAAAATGACACCACTTGATGCCTTTTTAAAGTTAAATGAATTGAAACGTATTTTAAACTAGGAGGGCGGTATGAATAAAAAGAAAATAGCCTATAGAGTTATTATAGTGGCAGTATTGGTTTTAGGATATTTCAATTATTTCGGTAATGAAAAGAAAATAGAAAAAAAAGAAGAGGTAGTGGAAACTACTGGAGCTATTTATGATACTGATGGGTATCATATCGAAGCTGATAAACAAAAAGATTTTTTAAAAACTAATGAAACAACTTTTGAAAAAGCAAAAGCTATAATTGATGGAATGGTTTTAACTGGAGACAATGCTTTTTTAGATGCAGGGAAAAATTTATTGTTAAAATCTAACATTTTGGGGAAAAGTTTAAATGGGTGGGAGTTTGAAACCCAAGAAGCTAAGTATAATAAAGAAAACGGAGAGGTAGAATCTACAATAGGTGTTACAGCAATTAATAAAGCTGAGGGGATTGAGGTATCAGGGAAAAATTTTAAAAGTGATACTAAGATGGAAAATGTAGTTTTATCAGGAGATGTAAAATTTAAAACTAAAAATATGACACTATCAGCTGAAAATGCAAAATATAATGACAAAGATAAGGTCATAAATATAGAGGGAAATTCATTTTTGTCAGGGTCAAATTTTGGAAGTGGATCAGGAATATTAAGTGGGAATTTTAAAGGTTTAAAATATGACACTAAAACAAATGTTTTAACTACTTCGAACTCGTTTATGTTAGATTATAATGGTATTAAATTATACGGAGATGATTTAATATTAAATGACAAAACAGAATCTTTTAAAATAAGCAAAAATGTTTATGTATTAGCTGATGGTTATAAAATAGATATGGAAAGTATTACTTCAGATGGTGGAGATAGTATTAATTTTAATGGAAAAATATCAGGAACTAATGGAACATACTCTTTTAAAGGTGATGATGGAGTATATAATAAAGTAACTAGAAAATTTGTTTTAAAAGGTAATGTTCAAGGTAGTGATAAAAATGGTGGAAAGCTTATAACAGATATGGCAATATATGCAACAGATACAAAAGAATTAGAGTTGATTAGTGATAAAAATGTAGAATATACAAGTCCAGAGAATAAAATTTTAACAAAAAATCTAATCTATTTAACAGAAACTGGTGAGTTATATTTAAAAGATGGATATACATATTTTAGTGAAAAATATAATAGTAAAGGAGAGAATTTCTTTTACAATAAAATTACGGGTAAAGGCTATGTATTAAAAGGAAGCATAAAAAACAATGTAGAAAATCAATATGCTTCAGGAAATAGAGTTGATTTTGATAGACAAGAGGATAGTTATTTAGTTGATGGAGATGCCTACTTTGAAGATAATAACTATATTTTTGAAAGTCAAAAAATAGATTATTTAGGAAAAAAAGGGTTTGTGTATTTACCAGATAAATATATTTTAAAAAGAAAAAAGGAAAAGGATACTTTTGAAGGATTAAAAGGAGAATATAATTTAACAACTGAGGTATTCAAATCTTTTGGTCAATTTAAGTATGTAAGTACAGATAATATTGTTGAAGGTGTAAACTTAGATTTCAATCAGAAAACAGGAGTAGGTTTAGTTGAGAAAGATTTAGTAGCTTTTGATAAAAAAGGTGAGACTAAAATAATAACAACAAGTGGTGAATTTAAAGAAAACGAGTTTGTAAAAGTAAAAGACAAGCTAGTTTTAAAAAGTGGAGATATAATAGCTAATGCTAATTCAGCAGATTATCAGATAAAAGATCAAAAAATATACATACCAGGTGAGATTATATTTGAAGACACTGTTAAAAAAAGTTCTGGAAAAATGTATAACGGAGTGTACGAAACTGATAAAAAAGTATTCACTGGTGAAAAATTTAATGGAAAAGATGTGAAGAATACATTAAAAAGTGATATAATAAAGTACTTTACTTCTCAAGGGAATTTTGTTTTAGAAAAGAATGCAGAAATTAAAGACGAAAAAACGACTTTAAAAGGAGATCAATTAGAGTACAATAAAAATACAGAAATAGCAAAATCTCCAAAAGCTTTTGAAATAAAATATGATGATTATGATATATTTGGTAGTAGTGGAACTTTAGATAAAAAAACAAGCCACTTAACAGGTAATAATGTATTAATAAAATCAAAATTGAATGAAGAGTTTAAAGGAGATCGTGTAGATGGAACTTTAGATAATATGAATTTAGATTTTATAGGAAATGTTTCTGGAAGAATTTATCAAGATGGGGTGCCTGTAAACTTTAAAGGAGATTTTGTAAGAGCATACTTTAAAAAAGATGCTCAAGGTAAAAATCAAATTCAAAGAGTTGAGATTAGAAAAAATGCAGTGATTGAAAAAGAGGGAACAACGCTTTATTCAGACTATTTAGAGATACAACCAGAAAAGAAATTAGTTTTTGGAAAAGATAATACCAAAGCAGTATTAAAAGATAAAGATGGGACAATAACAACAGTTACATCAAATATGATGACAGGAAATCTAAACACAGAGATTGTTGATTTAGTGGGAAAAGTAGTTATTGTTAGAAAAGATAAAGATAAAACTTTAAATGCAACATCAACAAAAGCTAAAATAAAAAATAAAGATAATATAATTGAGTTAAGAGGAAATGTTGTTGTTGATGATGGTGAATCTGTAATAACATCTGATGAAGCAGATTATAATACAAAAACTAATAAAGTAAAAGCTAGAGGAAATGTATTTGTAGATTATAAAGTAAATGAGAAGAAAAGTGTAACAAATGCAAATCAAATAAATTCAGGATATAATAAAATCTTAAAAAAATAAGGAGAATCTATGAGAAGTATAGTTGCTCAAGGATTATGTAAAAGTTATAAAAAAAGACAAGTAGTTAAAGATGTGAGTTTGGAAGTAAAGAAAGGCGAAATTGTTGGTCTTTTAGGACCTAACGGAGCGGGAAAAACTACAACATTTTACATGATAACTGGAATAGTTAAACCTGAAAAGGGTCAAGTTTTTATTAATGAAGTAGATATAACAGAATATCCAATGTATAAAAGAGCAGATATGGGAATTGGATATCTTGCACAAGAACCATCAATTTTTAGAAATCTTTCTGTTGAAGATAATATATTAGCTATATTGGAGATGAAAGGATTACCCAAAAATGAGCAGATAAAAAAAATGCAAGAGTTGTTAGAAGAGTTTAAGTTAACACATGTAGCGAAATCGATGGGATATTCTCTTTCAGGTGGAGAGAGAAGAAGAGTTGAAATAGCAAGAACAATAGCTAATGATCCAGATTTTATATTGCTAGATGAACCATTTGCTGGAGTTGATCCTATAGCTGTAGAGGATATACAACAAATTATTAAATACTTAAAACAAAGAGGATTAGGAATACTAATAACAGACCACTCAGTAAGAGAAACGTTGTCTATAACTGAGAAAGCATATATAATGGCTAACGGAAAAGTATTGATAAGTGGAACTCCTGAAGAAATAGCTTCTAATCCAATGGCGAAGAAAGTATATTTAGGAGAAAACTTTAAATTAGATTAAATAAATTTTAAAAATATAGTGGAGGAAACAAGAAGATGTTAACAGGTAACGAAATTAGAAGCAAATTTATAGAATTTTTCGAAAAGAAAAATCATAAGCACTTTGAAAGTGCGTCACTTATTCCAGATGATCCAACTCTTTTATTAACAGTTGCTGGAATGGTTCCGTTTAAGCCATACTTTTTAGGACAAAAAGAGGCTCCAACACCAAGAGTAACAACTTACCAAAAATGTATAAGAACTAATGACTTAGAAAATGTTGGAAGAACAGCTAGACACCACACTTTTTTTGAAATGTTAGGAAACTTCTCTTTTGGAGATTATTTTAGAGAAGAAGCAATAATTTGGTCATGGGAATTTATAACAGAAGTTTTAAAATTAGATAAGGATAAATTATGGGTTTCAGTATTTACTACAGATGATGAAGCAGAAAAAATTTGGGTTGAAAAATGTAATTTCCCAAAAGAAAGAATCGTAAGAATGGGAGAGTCTGAAAACTGGTGGGCAGCAGGACCAACAGGTTCATGTGGACCATGTTCAGAAATTCACGTAGATTTAGGACCAGCTTATGGGGGAGATGAAAACTCTAAATTAGGAGATGAAGGAACAGATAATAGATTTATTGAAATCTGGAATCTAGTTTTCACTGAGTGGAATAGAATGGAAGATGGATCATTACAACCACTTCCAAAGAAAAATATTGATACAGGAGCTGGACTTGAAAGAGTAGCAGCAATGGTACAAGGAAAATCAAATAACTTTGAAACAGACTTATTATTTCCAATTGTTGAAGAAGCTGGAAGACTTACAAATACAAAGTATGGAACAGAACCTGAAAAAGATTTCTCATTAAAAGTAATAACAGATCATGCAAGAGCAGTTACTTTCTTAGTTAATGATGGAGTTATACCATCTAATGAAGGAAGAGGATATATTCTAAGAAGAATCTTAAGAAGAGCAGTAAGACATGGAAGACTTCTTGGAAGAAAAGAGCTATTTATGTATGAGATGGTAGATAAAGTTGTAGAAATCATGGAAGAAGCATATCCAGAATTAAGAAAAAATATAGAGCATATTAAAAAGGTTGTAAAGATTGAGGAAGAGAAATTCTCAAATACTTTAGATCAAGGTATGCAATTAGTTATGAACGAAATAGAGATGGCAAAATCAAAAGGTGAAACAAAATTATCAGGAGATGTAACATTTAAACTTTATGATACATATGGATTCCCTTATGAATTAACAGAAGAGATTTGTGAAGAAAATGGAATTGAAGTTTCAAAAGATGAGTTCTTAGAGAAAATGGAAGAGCAAAGAGAGAAGGCTAGATCAGCAAGAGCAGTTGTTATGGAAAAAGGACAAGATAGCTTTATAGAGGAGTTCTATGATAAACATGGAAAAACAGAGTTTACAGGATACTGTGACTTAATGACTCCTGCAACTCTTTTAAGTGCAAGAGAATTAGAAAATGGAAAGTATGCTCTTATTTTTGATCAGACACCATTCTATGCAGAATCTGGAGGACAAGAGGCTGACCAAGGTATTATAGAAGGAGAAAATTTAGTAGCAAAAGTACTAGATGTTCAAAAACAAAAAGAAATTTACACTCATATAGTTGAAATTGAAAGTGGACTAGATGAATTAGTAGAAGGTACATTATTAAATTTAACTGTAGATCCAGTTAGAAGAGAAGAGATTGCAAAGAATCATACAGCAACTCACTTATTACATCAAGCTTTAAAAGATATATTAGGGACACATGTACAGCAAGCAGGATCATCATGTGGAGCAGAAAGATTGAGATTTGACTTTAATCACTATGAAGCTTTAACAGCAGAAGAAATTGAAAAAGTTGAAAAAGCAGTAAATGAAAGAATATTTATGGCTACATCTGTAAATGCTGAAGTAATGTCTATGGATGATGCAAAAGCAAAAGGAGCAACAGCTCTATTTGGAGATAAATATGGAGATGAAGTAAGAGTTGTTTCAATCGGAGATTACTCAATGGAGCTTTGTGGAGGAACTCACATAAGTAATATTGGAAAAATAGGAATCTTTAAAATTGTTTCAGAAGCTGGAGTTGCAGCTGGAGTTAGAAGAATAGAAGCTCAAACTAGCTATAAAGCATACTTAGCAGTTTTAGAGATGGAAAAAACTATGAAAAGAGTTGCTAAAAACTTAAAAACTGATTTACATAAAATTGAAGAAAGATCAGAAAAAGTAGTTGAAGAAACAAGAGAGTTATCAAAAGAAGTTGAAACTTTAAAAGCTAAAGTAGCATCATTTGAAGCAAACTCATTATTTGATGAGATTGAAGAAATAAATGGAGTTAAGGTTTTAGTAAAAGACTTTAAAGATAAAGAGGCAGATTCGTTAAGAGAGATTGTAGATAAAGCAAAAGATAAATTAGGAAGTTGTGTTATTGCATTAGGATCAGATAACGAGAAAGCAATATTTGCTATTGGAGTTACAAAAGATTTAATTGGAAAAGTTAAAGCTGGAGACTTAGTAAGAGAGGCTGCTAAGATAGCTGAAGGAAATGGTGGAGGAAGACCTGACTTTGCACAAGCTGGAGGAAAGAATGGAGCAAAAGTTAAGGAAGCACTTTCTGCTGTAAAGGAGATTTTAGCAAAATCATTATAATTGGAGGAAGATAATTATGTATAAAAGATATCTTTCTTTAGATGTAGGAGATGTAAGAATAGGAGTGGCAAAATCGGATTTAATGGGAATGGTTGCCACTCCCTTAGAAGTAATTGATAGAAGAAAGACTAAAGCTGTAAAAAGAATTGCTGAGCTGTGTAGACAAGAAAATACTAAATCGATAGTTATAGGAATACCTAAAAGTTTAGATGGAACAGAAAAACGTCAAGCAGAAAAAGTAAGAGAATTTATGGAGAAACTAAATAAGTCTATTGAAGGATTAGAGTTTTTTGAGATAGACGAAAGACTTTCCACTGTTTCAGCAGATAGAATGTTAAACGAAACAAATCTAAGGGGAGCCAAAGAAAAAAGAAAAGTAGTTGATAAGGTAGCAGCAGCTATTATACTACAGACTTTCTTAGACATGAAAAAATAACTAAGTGGAGGCTAGCATGAATTTTAAGGGGATGACAAAATTATTTTTTGTATTAGTTATACTAGTGTGTTCTTGGTGGTTAGCAGTTATGAAACCAACAAAACTAGGACTAGACTTAAAAGGTGGGGTTTATGTAGTTTTACAAGCTCAACCAGAAAATGGTACAGAGCTAGATGATGATGCTATGAACAGGCTGATAGAAGTTTTAGACAGAAGAATAAATGGTCTTGGAGTAGCAGAATCAGTTGTACAAAGAGCAGGAATGGATAGAGTTATTATAGAATTACCAGGAATTACAAACTCAGATGATGCAGTAAAGATGATTGGAAAAACAGCATTGTTAGAGTTTAAAATAATGAATGATGACGGTTCTTTAGGTGAAACACTATTAACAGGTGGAGCACTAAAAAAAGCAGAAGTTTCATACGATAATCTAGGAAGACCTCAAATTCAATTTGAAATGAATATAGAGGGGGCAAAAGAGTTTGCTAGAATAACTAGAGAAAATATTGGAAAAAGATTAGCTATAACACTTGATGGAGAAGTTCAAACAGCACCATCGATTAATAGTGAAATTCCAAGTGGAAATGGAGTTATAACAGGAAGTTACACTCCAGATGAAGCTAAAAAAACAGCAACATTATTAAATGCAGGAGCATTACCAGTTAAAGCTGAAATAATTGAAACGAGAATTGTTGGAGCATCTTTAGGAGATGAATCAATAGCTCAGAGTAAAACTGCAGCTATGGTAGCAGTTGGATTAATTGCAACATTTATGTTAATTATGTATAGACTACCTGGATTTGTAGCAGATTTAGCATTATTAAGTTTTGGACTTGTAATGTTTGCAATGCTGAACTTTATTGATGCAACATTAACATTGCCAGGAATAGCGGGTATGATATTATCTGCAGGTATGGCAGTTGATGCCAATGTAATCATCTTTGAAAGAATAAAAGATGAATTGAAATTAGGAAGCACAATTAATGGTGCAATAAAGCTTGGATTTAGTAAAGGAATAGCTTCGATTATAGATTCTAACGTTACGACATTATTAACAGCTTTAGTGTTATTTATGTTTGGAACAGGAACTGTAAAAGGATTTGCAGTAACTTTAACAATTGGAACTGTGGCGTCAATGCTTACAGCAATTTTCATAACAAAGGTTCTGTTAACAACAACAGTGGATTTATTTAAAATAAAAAGAACAGAGTTCTTCGGTGTGAAAAGGGGGTAAGTAAATGTATATTGAGGTAATAAAGCACAGTAAAAAATGGATAACATTATCAACAATATCTTTTATAATATTCCTAGGAATGTTTTTAGTAAAAGGGTTGAACTATGGAATAGATTTTACAGGTGGAAGTTTAATTCAGCTAAATTATACTAATAATATAACATTAACAGATATAAATAAAGAGCTAGATGAGTTAGCAGTTGAGATTCCACAACTTTCGTCAACTGCAAGAAAAGTCCAAGTTTCTCAAGCAGATAATAATGTTATTATTAGAACTGCTGAAATGAGTGATAAAGAAACAGAGAAGTTATTAACAAATCTTCAAACATTAGGAGATTATAAATTAGAAAGAGCTGAAAAAGTAGGAGCAACAATAGGTGAAGAATTAAAAACATCAGCAATCTATGCTCTTACAATAGGTGGATTATTAATAGTTTTATACATAACAATGAGATATGAATTTAAATTTGCAATAGCTGGAATTTTAACATTATTACACGATGTTACTGCAGCTTTAGGAGTTATAGCATTGTTAGGGTATGAGGTTGATACACCGTTTATAGCAGCTATTCTAACAATATTAGGATACTCTATTAACGATACAATCATAATATATGATAGAATCAGAGAGAGTTTAAGAAAAAAATCAGATTTAACTTTTGGAGAAGTATTAAATAAAAGTTTAAATCAAGTTTTAGTAAGATCAATTAATACTTCAGTTACAACATTATTAGCATTAGTTGCAATATTAGTTTTTGGTGGAGATAGTTTAAGAACATTTACAACAACACTTTTAGTGGGAATTGGAGTGGGAACTTACTCATCAATATATATTTCAACACCTTTAGTGTATCTTTTTGAAAAGAAAAGAGACGATAAGTATGAACCTAAAAAAGATGACGATGATGATAATTCACATCCTGAAGAAAAAATTGTAGTATAACAAAAAAGCCACCTGAAAAAGGTGGCTTAATCTACTTAATAAGAGTTGGAGGAAAAAATGAGAACGTGGGCAGAGATAGATCTAGATAACTTAGAATATAATATAAAAAAAATAAAAGAACTATCTCATGACAGAGACATAATGGCCATTATAAAAGCAGATGCCTATGGAATGGGAGCAGTCACAATAGCAAAAGAACTTTCAAAAATGGGGGTAAAAATATTTGGAGTTTCATCTCTAGAAGAAGGGATAGAACTAAGGAATAACGACATTGATGATGAGATTTTAATCTTAGCAGGAATTTTTAACGAAGAGTTAGAAGAAGCAGAGAAAAAAAATCTACAAGTTACTTTGACTGATCTTTCTCAAATAAAATATATTAATGAAAAGGGACTTTCGTTAAAAGTACATATAAAAGTAGATACAGGAATGGGTAGAGTTGGATTTACAGTAGAGGAAGGAAAAGCAGCTATAGACATATGTAAGGAAAAAAATATAGAAGTAGTTGGAGTTTATTCACATTTATCAGTATCAGATGAATCAGATGAAGAATCAATAAGCTATACAAAAAAGCAGTTAGAAAAATTTAGAGATTTTGAAAAGTTAGAAGAGATAAAATATATCCATATTCTTAATAGTGGAGGGATATTAAAGTTTTCTGAAATTCCTCAAAGTAATTTAGTTAGAGCTGGAATAATTATGTATGGTGTTTATGGAGAGGGAGTTATAGAAAATTTAAAAAGAGTTTTTACTTTAAAAAGTAGAATACTTTTTTTAAAAGAACTAAAAGAGGATATAGATATATCTTATGGAAGAGTAGGTAAAGGATATAAAAATGATTTAATTGCAACAATAACAGTTGGATATGCAGATGGTTTCAGAAGAGAGCTTTCAAATAAGGGAACAATTGAAATTCATGGAGTTCCTTGTAAAATAGTAGGTAAGGTTTGTATGGATATGCTTATGGTAAGAATACCAGATGAGCTAAAAGGTAGAGTAAAAGCAGGAGATGAAGTAACTGTAATGGGAGAGGACATTTTTGACAAATCAATAATGGTTGGATCTTCTATTTACGAGTTATTTACTGGACTAAGTAGAAGGGTTAGTAGAGTTTATTTGAAACATGGAAAGCCTTACTTAGTGAATAGCCTAATAGGAAAATTATAAAGGAGAGTTTAATGGCAAAAGTAATATTAGAATCAGGAAAAGAAAAGAAAATTAGGAATTTTTATCCAAATGTATTTAAAGATGAGATACAGGATATTTTAGGAAATGTTTCTAATGGAGATATAGTTGAGGTTTGTATAACGGATGGAGAGCTTGTGGCAAAAGGATATGTAGCAGAGGCAACAAATGCGTTTGTTAGAGTTTTAACAACAAAGGATATAGCAGTTGATAAAACATTAATTTTAGAAAAAATAAAAAGAGCTTATGAAAAGAGAAAACATCTTTTAGCAGAAACTAATTGTGTTAGAGCTTTTTATTCTGAAGCAGATGGAATACCAGGATTAATAATTGATAAATTTGATAAATATGTATCTGTACAATTTAGAAATTCAGGATTAGAAGTAGCTTTTA
This sequence comes from Cetobacterium somerae ATCC BAA-474, assembly GCF_000479045.1. Lineage (NCBI taxonomy): Bacteria > Fusobacteriati > Fusobacteriota > Fusobacteriia > Fusobacteriales > Fusobacteriaceae > Cetobacterium > Cetobacterium somerae. The sequence goes on along the minus strand of NZ_KI518200.1, from coordinate 40,232 downwards.
GACAAGAAATAATAAATGCTATAAAAAAAGTTATGAAACCAAAAGGAATATATGAAAGAAGTGATGTTGAAAATAGAACTCATGAAGGTGTAGAGCAACAAACTGGAATAATATATGGTGAGATTCCAGAAAGAATCGTAATGGAAGATAATGGATTAAAATATTACGTAGATATTATAGATGGTCAAAAAACAGGATTTTTCCTAGATCAAAGAGACTCTAGAAAGTTTATAAGACCATTTTTAAATGAAAATACAAGATTTCTAGATGTATTCTCTAGTAGTGGTGGGTTTTCAGTTGCAGCATTAAAAGAAGGATGTAAAAAAGTTATAGCAATTGATAAAGAACCTCACGCATTAGAGCTGTGTAAAGAAAACTATGAATTAAATGAGTTTACAAATGATTTTGAAACAGCTGAGGGAGATGCATTTTTAATGTTAAAAATCTTAGCTAATAGAGGAGAAAAGTTTGATGTAATAACATTAGATCCACCATCATTAATAAAGAAGAAGATTGATATTCATAGAGGAAGAGATATGTTCTTCAGTTTATGTGATGAAAGTTTCAAGTTAATTGAAGATGGTGGAATAGTAGGAATAATAACTTGTGCTTATCATATGAGTCTTCAAGATTTAATAGAAGTAACAAGAATGGCAGCTTCAAAGAATGGAAAATTATTACAAGTTATAGGAGTAAATTATCAACCAGAAGATCATCCATGGATTTTACATGTTCCAGAAACATTATACTTAAAAGCTTTATGGGTTAGAGTAGTAAATAATTAATTTAAGGGGGAATAATTATGTACTTAGATATTTTAATAGCAGTAATACTTATATTTGCAGTGATTGAAGGATTAAAAGATGGATTTTTACTACAATTCTTCTCAATCTTTGGAATTTTCATTGATTTTATTATAGCTCAAAAATTTACTCCAATTGTAATAGAGAAATTAGCTATGAATAACAATGAAAGTAACTACTTATTGACGTATATAGGTGTATTTATAGCTTCATACTTTGCTATTGCTATTTTAATGTTTTTTATAGGAATTATTTTAAAAAATCAAAATAAAGGGTTCTTATCTAGAGGATTAGGTGGAGCTTTTGGATTAGTAAAAGGACTTATAATTTCATTAATAATTTTATTTATTTTTAATTTTGCTGCTCAAAAATATACAGTTTTAAAAAAGTATGGAATTGACAGTAAGACTAATGCAGTATTTTTAGAGAAATCTCATTATATTGAGGAATATTTACCAAAAGAATTAAAATCAGAATTAAACTATATAAAAGGAAAAGAACTAGTTGAAAAGTACTTTAATAAAATGTTTTAGGAGAGAAAAATGAAAATAATTGAAAAATATATATTGGAAGATGTGAAGATGCCAATAATATTTGGAGTATCACTATTTACATTTATTTTCTTAATAGAGATTATTGTGTCTCTTATGGAAAATATAATTGTAAAAGGAATCTCATTAATTGATGTATTAAGAATATTGTCATTTTATCTACCTCCAATTTTATCACAAACAATACCAATGGGTGTATTTTTAGGAGTTATGATAACTTTTTCTAAATTTACAAGAACAAGTGAAGCTACAGCAATGAGTTCTATAGGAATGTCCTTAAAAGATATATTGAAGCCAATAGTAATATTGGCTTCAATAATAACTGTTTTTATATTTTTCCTACAAGAAAGTATTATTCCTAGATCTTTTAGTAAATTAGAAGAAATAACAATGAAAATAGCATATGAAAATCCAGTATTTCAACTAAAAGAGAGAATATTAATTGATGAAGTCGATGAATATAGCTTATACATTGAAAAGATTGACAGAAAAACTAATGAAGCTGAAAATGTTTTGATTTTCCAAAAAGAAGATAAAAATAATTTTCCTACAATTTTATTAGGAGATAAAGCGTACTGGAAAAATGTAAATATGGTATTAGAAGATTCTAAGTTTTATACTTTCAATCCAGATGGAACAATAAAATTAGAGGGAGAATTTAAGCAGAAGAAAATACCTTTAAGTTCATATTTTCAAGAGGTTAATATAGAAGTAAAAGATATTGAAGCTATGGGAATAACAACTCTTTTAAAAAATTTAAAAGGAAAAACATATCAAGAAAAAATTCCATATTTAGTTGAGATTAATAGAAAGATAGCAATTCCATTGTCAACTGTTGTATTAGCTATTTTAGGAGTTCTTTTATCAATTGGCCATCATAGAAGTGGAAAAGGAGCTAGTTTCGGAGTAAGTTTAGGAGTTATATTTACCTATATTGTATTTCTTAATGTAGGAATGGTAATGGCAAATAAAGGTGTAGTATCACCATATATGGGAGTTTGGCTACCAAATTTATTATTAGTTGGTGGAACAGCTCTACTATATAAAAGAAAAGCAGGTGGTGCTAAATGAAAAAATTAGATATCTATATAAGTAAGAACTTCATAAAATCATTTTTATTAAGTTTAATTGCGTTTATAAATATTTTTATATTAAGTCAACTTTTTAAAATAATAAGATATATAACAGCTGGAAGAATGAGTGTTTCAGAATCGGCAACATATATATTATATTTATTACCTAAAATATTTATAGAGGTGACTCCTCTAGCAGTACTTTTAGGTTCGTTAATGTGTATCAATAGAATGGCTTCAAATTTAGAAATTATATCTTTGAAAACTTCAGGAATAAGTTTTAGAAGAATAGTAAGATATCCTATAATAATATCATTTTTAATATCTTTGATAGTATTCCAAGTAATGAATCGTATTCATCCAATGGCTTTAGCAAAAAGTAGAGCCTTAAGAGCTGGAAGGAAAATATCAGAAAGAGTATTACCAACAACTAAAAATAATGCATTTTTAAGAACAGAAGATAATCTTGTTTATTATATAAAACAAGTAGATAGAATAGGAAATACAGGAACTCTTTTAGAGATAATAAAATTAAATAAAGATTTTGAAAAAATAGAAGAAATAATAACAGCAAAAAGTGGTGAGTTTGATTTAAATAAAAACCAATGGGTACTGAAAGATGCTGTTGTAAATAACTTTGTTAATAAAACTCAAAAAAGTTATAAAGTATACTCTAATGAAACTTTGGATAAAGGACCATCAGATTTTATAACAATTCAAGGAGATCCAGATGAATTGACAAATGCTGAAATAGCAAAATCAATTAGAGATATTAGGATAACAGGTGGAGATATAAAAGAACCACTGTCTGTTTTAGGAAAAAGATATTCTTTTCCTTTTGCAAGCTTTATAGTATCATTTTTAGGATTAGCTTTAGGAAGTAGATATGTAAGAGGAGCTTCAGCAATAAGTATTGCTTTAAGTGTTGGATTAGGATATTCATACTATATAGTGCAAGCATCTTTTGAAGCTTTAAGTGTTAATGGATTATTAAATCCATTTATAAGCGGTTGGATCCCAAATGTGATATTTTTATGTTTAGGAATTTACTTTATGAAGGAAGCAGAATATTAAGGAGGAAAATGAGCATAACTACTAAGAGGTTAGATAATGGTATAACGTTATTAATGGAAGATATAAAAAGTATAAATACAGCTAGCTTAGGTTTTTTTGTAAGAGCTGGTGTAAAAAATGAGTTGCCTGGCGAAGAAGGAATCTCTCATTTTATAGAGCATTTATTATTTAAAGGAACAACTAATCGTTCTGCAAAAGAGATATCAGAAGAGATTGATGATCAAGGCGGAATGATAAATGCGTATACAAGTGTTGAAAAAACAGCATACTATATTCAAATGACTTCAAATACATTAGAAATTGGAATCGATATTTTAAATGATATGTTTTTAAATTCTACATTTACAGATGAAAATATTGAAAAAGAAAGAAATGTAATAATAGAAGAGATAAGAATGTATGAAGATATCCCAGAGGAAGTTGTACATGAAGAAAATCTTGGATTTGCTATAACTGGTGCACAAAGCCAAAAAGTAGCTGGAACAATAGAAAGTTTAAAAGGAATAGACAGAGAAAAAATATTAAAATATTTCTATGATATGTATAAACCTGAAAATATAGTTGTTGCAGCAGCAGGAAATATTGAAGAGGAAAAAATATTTAAACAATTAAATGAAGGTATTGGACAGTTAAAAGATAGAAGTACAAAAAGAGTTTATAATGGAGACATGGTTATAAATTCAGGAGAAAAGATAATAGTTCAAGAAACAAACCAAGTTCATTTGTGTATAAATACTTTAGGAACATCAAGCACTGATAAAGACAGAGTTGAAGCATCTGTAATATCAAATGTTTTAGGTGGAAATATGAGTTCTAGACTTTTTCAAAAAATTAGGGAAGAAAGAGGATTAGCATATTCAGTTTATTCTTATACATCTAATTTTGATGAAGGTGGATTATTCACTGTATACGCAGGAACTACGCATGAAGATTATAAAGAAGTAATCTCTTTAATAGAGGAAGAATTAAAAGAATTAAAAGAGAATGGGATTACTGAAAAAGAGCTTCAAAGAGCAAAAAATCAATTCTTAAGTATGGTAACTTTTGGTTTAGAGAGTAGCAAAGGTAAAATGACAAGAATGGCAGGATCATATTTAGTTTATGGTTATGTAAGAGATATTGAAACTGTAATAAAAGAGATTGAAGATGTAAACTTAAATGATATTAAAAGAGTTGCTAAAAAAATATTTGATGAAAAGTATATATCTAAAACAATTTTAGGGAACATATAAAGGGGAAAAAATGGAAAACGTTATTGTTAAATTAGTACTAGAAAACGGAGTAGAATTACCAAAATATATGACAGAGGGTGCAGCTGGAATGGATGTAAAAGCAAACATAACAGAACCAGTTACATTAAAAACTTTAGAAAGAAAATTAATTCCAACTGGAATTAAGATGGAAATACCTTCTGGATATGAAGTACAAGTGAGACCAAGAAGTGGGCTTGCTTTAAAGCATGGAATAACTTTAGTTAACACTCCAGGGACGATTGACTCAGACTACAGAGGTGAAGTTGGAGTTATATTGATAAATTTAAGTAATGAAGAATTTATAGTAAACCCAGGAGAAAGAATTGGTCAATTAGTTCTTCAAAAAGTTTATAAGATGGAGTTTGAAAAAGTAGATGAGTTATCAACAACTGTAAGAGCTGAAGGTGGATTTGGTCATACAGGAAAATAGGAGAAATTAATGGGAAAAAATCATGATTTAGTAGTTACTATAAAAAGAATAAAAAAAATGAAAAATATGATTTTATATATTGCTCTATGCATAGTTTTAATAAGTTTATTAACTGTGTATAGTGCAACAATCCATAAAGGAACGTCATTTTTTTATAAAGAAATTGTTTGGATAGGATTAGGAGTATTAACGTATTTTATCTTTTCTTTTATAGATTATAAGGTATACGGGAAATATTATAAAATTATTTATCTTATAAATGTTATTTTATTATTGCTGGTATTTGTTATCGGTGATAAAAGATTGGGAGCTCAGAGGTGGATTGATTTAGGATTTATAACAATTCAACCCTCTGAATTCTCAAAACTATTTATTGTTTTAACTTTTTCAGAAGTTTTAGCTACTAAATATAATAATAAATTTTCTGGATTTAAAAGTATTATAGCGACAAGCATGCATGTTTTACCAATATTTTTATTGATAGCAGCTCAACCAGATTTAGGAACATCATTAGTTATAATATTTTTATACTTAATACTAATTTTTATAAATGGAATAGATTGGAAGACTATAATAATTTTAGCATTTATAGGAATTTCAATGGCTCCAATCGGGTATTTTTTCTTATTAAAAGATTATCAAAGAGAAAGAGTGTTAACATTTTTAAATCCAGAAGCTGATTTGTTAGGTAGTGGTTGGAATGTAACTCAATCAATGATAGCAGTAGGATCTGGTGGAGTATTTGGAAAAGGATTTTTACAAGGAACTCAAAGTAAATTGAGATTTTTACCAGAATCGCATACAGATTTTATAGCAGCCGTATTTTTAGAGGAGAGAGGGTTAATTGGAGGATGCGTTTTATTAATTCTTTATATTTTACTTTTATGGGGAATAATGAGAATTGGTGACAAATCTGAAGGTTATGGAAAACTGATCTGTTACGGAATATCGGCTATATTCTTTTTCCATATAGTTATAAACATTGGAATGGTAACAGGAATAATGCCAGTTACAGGATTACCTCTTCTTCTTATGAGTTATGGAGGAACATCATTTTTATTTGCTTTTGCAATGCTAGGAATAGTTCAAAGCATAAATATATATAGGGAGTAAGAAATGGAATATATTATAGATTCTAGTTTTCATGAAGTTAGATTAGATAGGTTTTTAAGAAAAAAATATGAAAATACTCCATTAACAGAGATTTTTAAAGGAATAAGAACTGGGAAAATAAAAGTTAATGGAAAAAAATCTAAAGAAAACTATAGATTAAAAGAAGGGGATATTGTAAAAGTTTTAATAGCTGGTGGAGAAACAGTTGCAAAAGACTTTATAAAAATATCGCCTCAAGATATGAAGACTTTAAAAAGTGGAATTATTTATGAAGATGAGAAAGTTATTATCTTTAATAAAGATGCTAATATGGTTATGCATAAAGGAAGTGGTCATGAATATGGACTTTCTGAACTTTTTAAAAGTTACTATAAAACAGATGAATTTAATTTTGTAAATAGAATAGATAAATCTACTTCTGGTTTGGTTATAGGAGCTAAGAGTTTAGCAGTAACAAGAGAGTTAGCAGAAGAGGTTAGAGAAGGAAAAACAGATAAAAAATATTATATATTAGTTGATGGTATTATTACTAAGAAAGAGTTTACTTTAAAAACATATCTAAAAAAAGAAGAAACAAAAGTAATAGAGTTAGATTCTTATGAAGATGGTGCAAAAGAGAGTATATCTTATTTTAAAGTTTTAAAAATTGGTAAGAGAAAAACTATTCTAGAAGGAAAACTTGAAACGGGAAGAACACATCAATTAAGAGTACAGTTATCAAACTTAGGACATCCTATTGTTGGGGATGGAAAATATGGAAAAGGTGGAAAAAATATGTTTTTATTTTCATATTATTGTGAAATACCAAAATATAAAATAAAAATAGAATTACCTTTACCAGAGGAGTTCCTAAAAAATTTAGATTAAAAAAACGGTTTTTATTTTAAACCGTTTTTTTTATTACTATTATTTATTTAAAAAAGAATTTGCAATTAAAATAACTTTAATTGTATCATCAGAGTTTTCATCTATAGAAACTCCAAATAAAACATCGTCAATTTCAGCACGACACTCTTTTTTTATTGTTTCAACAATAATACTAGATTCCATTAAATTCAAGTCTTTAGGTCCAATAATATTAACTAAGAATTTAGTTGCACCTAAAATTGTTCTTTCAAAAAGAGATGAGTCAACAGCAGCAAGAGCAGCTTTTTCAGCTCTCTTTTCACCTTCGCCTTCACCAAATCCTAAAATAGCTTCTCCTGAATTTAATAAAAGTGATTTTATATCAGCAAAATCTAGATTAATTAGACCTTTAGCTAACATAAGATCTGTCATACCTTTAATAGCGGTAAATAAAACAAAATTACTTTTTTTAAAGGCTTCTTGAACTGTTATATTAGGGGTTGAGCTATCTAAAAGTTTATCGTTAGGGATAACAATGAGAGAATCAACAAAAGGTTTAAGATTTTTAATACCAGCTTCAGCAATTTTCATTCTTCTTCTTCCTTCAAAAGAAAAAGGTTTAGTTACAATTGCAACAGTTAAAATATTCATCTCTTTAGCTAATTTTGCAATTAAAGCCGTGGCAGCACTACCTGTTCCACCTCCCATAGTAGAGGTTAAAAATAAAAAGTCAGTACCTCTTAAAATATTTTTAATAAAAGCTAAACTTTCTTTTGTAGCTTTTTCTCCTAACTCAATATTTCCACCACAACCAAGTCCTTTTGTGGTTGACGGTCCTAATTGAATTTTATGAGGAGTTTTAGAATTGTTTAAATCTTGTAAATCAGTATTGAGTGCAAAAAAAGTCACATCATCAATATGAGAAGAAACAATTTCATCAAGTGCGTTTATACCACCGCCACCAATACCCATAACTTTTATATTAACATTAAACTTATCTCCCAAAAAAACTCACCCCCTAAATAAAATAGATAGTAATATATAACATTAGTACTTTAATACTATACGATTTCCTTTGTGTCAACAGCAAAAAAATTATTTTAAATGTTCAGTGTCAGAAAATTTAATAATTTTAAAGCCATTTGAATCATATTCAACAATAGTTGTACTTGTATTTTCAGGAACAGGTTGCTTGGAGAACTCATCAATACCTTTTTCATTAATAATATTGAAGATAGCTTTCAGTGTAACACCATGACTGATAACTAAGATATTTCCATTATTATTTTCTTTAATAAGTTTTTCTAATCCAAGTTTAACTCTATCTAATATCTCTTCATAACTTTCTCCATTATAAGCACTAGGATTATAGTCCATAGCGTTATTCCAGAAATTATGGTATTCAATAGGATAATTTTTTTCAAACTCTTCCCTTGGAATTCCTTCAACTTTTCCCATATTTATTTCTTGGAATTCATCAATGGTAGTTATTTCTATATTTTTATCTCCAAGTAAAAGTTTGGTTGTTTGTAAAGCTCTATCTTGTGGTGATGAGTAAACTTTTTTAAAATCAATATCTTTTAAGTGTTGAGAAAGTTTTTTAGCTTGTTCAACTCCTAGTTCTGTTAGTGGAGAGTTAGATCTTCCTTGAAAAATCTTTAGTGTATTCCAAACAGTTTCACCATGTCTTACAAAATAAATACGTAGCATAATTTTCTCCTTTTTAAGTATAAAAACTCTTTTTTTTAATATGATATTCTTGTATAATCTTATTATACATTGAATTTTGGAGGTTGTAAAATGAAGTTTTTAGGAGTAATTCCAGCAAGATATGAATCAACAAGATTACCGAGAAAGCCATTAAAAGATATTTGTGGTCATTCAATGATTGAATGGGTTTATAAAAGAGCTATGAAATCTAATTTAGATGAAGTAATTGTAGCTACAGATTCTCAAGAAGTTTTTGATGCAGTTAAATCATTTGGAGGAGAAGTTATATTAACAGATGTAAATCATTTAAATGGAACTAGTAGAATAGCAGAAGTTTGTGAAAAAATAACTGATTATGATGTAATTATAAATATTCAAGGAGATGAACCTTTAATAGAGCCAGATATGATAAACTCATTGATTAATGTATTTAAAGATGAAGAGGATTTAAAAATGGCAACATTAAAACATAAACTCTTAAAAAAAGAGGATATTGAAAATCCTAATTATGTAAAAGTTGTAACTGATAAAAAAGATTATGCAATATATTTTTCAAGAAGTGTAATACCATATCCAAGAAATGAGAATTTAGATATATATTTTAAACATGTGGGTATCTATGGATACAAAAGAGAATTTGTTTTAGAATATGCAAAGTTAAAAAGTACTCCTTTAGAAAATTCAGAATCATTAGAGCAGCTTAGAGTTTTAGAAAATGGATATAAAATAAAAGTTTTAGAAACACCATTTGAAATAATAGGAGTAGATACTCAAGATGAGCTTGAAAAAGTAAGAAAGTATATAAGTGAAAAAGGAATAGAGTTATAATGAAAAAGCGAAATATAAAAAATATGATAGCTATTGGTATTTGTTTATTAGGTTTTACAGGATGTAGTAGTAGTTCAAAAAAAGATTATTATGAAAGACCAGGAAGTTCTTCATCTAATTTAAAAGGAGATAGAGTTGATTTATATGGGAGTTATTCTAAAGATAAAATACCTGTGGCAAGACCGATACCATATTTAAAATATGTAAACGATATGGAGTCCCCAAAAGTTCCAATTAAGTATTATAAAGAAAAAGAATTTTTAGATTTTTACAAAAATACTAAAGTTAAGGGACATGGAGATAATTCAAATTATTGGAGATGGAAAGTTACTTTAACTAAAAAAGAGATAAGTAATGTATTAAATAAAAATTTAGTAACTTTAAGTTCGAGAAGACCAAAAGAGGTATTAACTTATGAAAAAGGAGAATGGATAGCTAAAAAAATTCCATTAAATCCAGTTGGTGAAGTTATAACTTTAAGAGTTCTTGAAAGAGGTAAATCAGGTTTAGTAACAAAATTATTAATAAAAGGAACTAGAGGAGAATATATTGTTGCAAAAGAGGGGAATATTAGAAATTTACTAAGTTTAAGTAGAAATAATGTAGATAGTGTAGTAAATATTTATGGTGCCAAAGGAGGAAGTGCTAGCTACAATGATAAGCCAATATCAAAAAATCCAAGTATGTTACCATCAGCATTTATAGCAATAGAAAAGCTAGGAAATGGTGGTTTTAATATTTATGGTGGAGGATTTGGACATGGTTCCGGTATACCTCAATGGTCTGCTATGGATTTAACTAAAAATAAGGGATATTCATACAAACAAGTTTTACAAAGATATTATACAGATACAAAGTTAAAAAATATGAGATCAGTAGATGGAATAGGAGATAAAATAAGAGTTGGTATAATGAACAGTGGATTTTCAACTCTTAATCATTCAAAAATTTCAATGTTTTCTTTAGGAACCATAAAAATAAAAAGTAAAGATGGAAATGTAAATATAAATCCAAGAACTTCGGTTGATTTTGTAGTAAAAGATGGATATACACAAGTAATTGTTCAAAATAAATTAAGATTGAAGACAAGAAACTTTATAAACATCACATCTAATAAAATGATTTCTGTAACAAACATAAGGAGAAATGTAAGAAATAAATATCCAACATATAGAGGTGAATTTGAAATAAGATTAGCTCAAGGTGGAAAAAGTTTAAATTTAATTAATGAAATAAATATAGAAGATTATTTACTACAAGTTGTACCAAGTGAAATGCCACAAAGTTTTGGATTAGAAGCTCTTAAAGTACAAGCAATTGCAGCAAGAACTTATGCAGCAAAAGATATTTTGAGAAATAGATATGCAAAGCAAGGGTTTCATATAGTAGATAGCACACAAAGTCAAGTATATAATAATTTAGATGAAAATGAATTAGCGTCTCAAGGGGTCAAATCGACAAAAGGTTTAATATTGGTGCACGAAGATAAGCCAATAGATGCAAAATATTATTCAACCTCATCTGGATTTAACTCAAGTGCTCATAATGTGTGGTAAAATATAAAAAAAGCATTGACTAAATAGTCATTATAGATTAGAATATTCTATGACTGTTTAGTCATTTTAAATTTAAGTTCAGTAAGGGGGCAAGATGCTAAAGGAGGGAAAAAAAGAACAAATTTTAGAAGCAGCGAAAGATGTTTTGTTGAAAAAAGGGATATTTAAAACACGAGTTGAAGATATAACTACTTATTTAGGAATTGCTAAAGGAAGCTTTTATACGTATTTCAAATCTAAAGATCAACTTTTAGAAGAAATTATTGATAGAGTGTACGAAATTAGAGAAGCAGAATTAGAAGAACTTTTAAAAAGTGATTCTAATTATGAAGAGCGAATAAAAATTTTTATAATAAAAAGATTTGTCATATCATCAGATAACTTAAAGTCTCACTTAATATTAATAAATTTAACAAGAAATCTAGAGCATTTAACACCTGTTCTTAGAGAAAAACTTTTACAAATAGAGATTTTAAATAGAAAATTTCTAAAAGAGATAATAAAAAATATTCCAAATATAAATTATTCAGAAGATGAAATGAATACAATCATAATCTTCATTATGGGTGGAATAAAATCTTATAGATTAGAGAGATTATTTTATAAGAATACAGATGACTACTTTATAAGTGATATAGATGAGTTTAGAGAAAGACTAAGAAATATAAACTTAGAAAAAGAAGTAGAATTAGTGGTAAGTGGAATTTTAAAATTACTAACAGGAGGAAATTAATGAAAAAGTTATTAGGATTACTGGTATTGCTTTCAACAGCAGCCTTTTCAAGAGAACTGACATTAGAAAGTGCAATTGATTTAGCCTTAGAAAATGGAAAAACGATAAAAACATCAGAGTTATCAAAAGAAAATGCAAAGTTAAATGTTAGAAGAGCATTTAAAACAGCTTTACCAACAGTAACATACAATGGACAATATCAAAAAGCAGAGCACACAAATAGAAATATGCTAGATATAGTTGAATCAGATGGAACAACAGGAATAGGAGCAAAAAGTGGATACACACAAACAATAGGTCTTTATCAACCTTTATTTAGAGGAGGGGCGATAACAGGTGGAATTTTAGGTGCTGAAGCTTCAAGAAATATGGCAGATATCTATCTTTTATCTGAAAAAAGAGATGTAAGATTAGATATAATAGCTCTATATTCAAGTATAATAAATTTTGAAAAAGATTTAACAGTTTTAGAGACATCTAGAAAAGAGTTACAAGCTAGATATGATAAGCAAAGCGAACAATTAAATTTAAGACTAGTTACAAAAGCCGATCTTTTAAAAACTGAATATTCTATTTTAGATTTAGAGGCACAAATAACAGGAACTAAAACAAATTTAGAGATAGCTAAAAAAGATTTGAAATTGAAGCTAATGATTCCAAATAATGAAGAGATTACTTTAAAAGATTTCCAAGTACCAGAAAACTTAACTTCAGGAATTGATTTTGGAAAAGATTTAGATCAAGCACTAACAAATAGTTTATCTGCTAAACTAGCAGTAAATAAAGTTAACTATGCAGCAGCTGAAAAAGTTGTAGCAAGATCAAGTTTATTACCGCAAGTTGATGCTTTTGCAACATATGGAACATCAAAAGAAAGTCATCATTTTGATAATAGTTTTGACAATGCTGAATGGAGAGGTGGAGTTTCTGTAAAATGGGACGTATTTTCATTTGGAAGTGGAATTGATGAATATAATGTGGCAAAAAACAATGAAAATATAGAATCTATAAATCAAGAGTTAACATCAGATAATATAAAACTATCTGTTACAAAAAATTATAGAGAATTAATACGTTTACAACAATTAAGAGATTCTAGAAATAAGGCTTTAGAAGCAGCAACAGAAAACTTTAATATAGATACAGAAAGATATAATGCAGGATTAATTTCAACTGTAGATTATTTATTATCAGAAAGTCAATATAGACAAGCAGCTGTAGATTATAACTCAGCAGTATTAAATTATTATGTAGCATTTGAAAAGTATAGATCATCACTTATTTAATATTTAGGAGGAAAGATGAAAAAGGGATTATTCATATTAACAGCGGCAGCTATCTTGATGACTGCTTGTGGGAAAAAAGAAGAAGCAGTAGTAGAAAAACCAAAAAAGCCAGTAGTGGCATCACAAGTTAAAAAGGAACAAGTTTCAGATATATATACAACTGATGGAACAATTGTACCTCAAGAAAAAGTAAACCATACATTAGACACACAAGGAACTGTATCAACAGTATTAAAGAAAAATGGAGATTTTGTTAAAAAAGGTGAAGTAATAGTAAAATTTACAGATGCAAAAGCTGAGTCAAATTATGATGCAGCAAAAGCTAATTTACAATCAACAAAAAATAATTTTGAAAAATTTAATAAGCTTTATGAGAAACAGATGATATCTCAGTTAGAGTTTTTAAATTATAGAGATGCATATACAAATGCATTAGCAGATTATACAGCTAAAAAATCAAACTACGATAAATTAACTAGAAAATCTGAGTTAACAGGGTTAGTAGGAAACTTAAACTTAAAGTCTGGAAATGTAGTAGAAGCTAATTCAACTGTATTCACAGTAGTAGATGAGAATATAATGGAAATAACTGTTGATTTCCCAGGTTACTGGTTAAGTACATTAAACGAGGGATCACCAGTGACTTTAATGGTTTCTGATTTAGGTGGAAAAGAGTTTGATGGAAAAATTAAATCTATAAATCCAATAGCAGATGCAGAAACAAAGAAGTTTCCAGTAAAAATATCTATTGATAACAAAACAAAAGAGTTAAAAGATGGAATGTACACAAAAGTTGTAATTCCAACTGAAAAAAGAGAAGGACTTATTGTACCGCAACAAGCAGTATTTATAAGAGACTTATTAAGTTATGTTTATAAAATAGAAGATGGAAAAGCAAAGAGAGTAGAGGTTACAACAGGAGCTACAATAAAACCAAATATTGAGGTTATATCAGAAGAGTTAAAACCAGGAGATTTAGTAGTATCTGATGGTATATTCGGATTAGCTGATGGAGATGAAATTACAATAAATAACGAAACAAAATAGAAATTAAAGAGGTGAAAGATATATGTCATTAGCAGGTATTGCTATACGTAGGCCCGTTGCAACAGTAATGGTAATGGTCTCGATGGTATTCTTAGGAATTGTTTCGATGCTATCAATGAAATCAGAACTACTTCCTAATATGAATATTCCAATGGTTGTAATTACTACAACTTGGAATGGAGCTGTTCCAGAAGATGTAAACAGTCAGATTACTAAAAAAATAGAAGACTCACTATCAGGTGTTGATGGAATTAAAAAGATAACATCTACATCATCATTTGAAAGATCAGTTGTAAGTATAGAGTTTGATTATGGTGTAAACATAGATTTAAAAAGAGGAGATGTTCAAAGAGAGATTGATGCTATATCAGGAGAGTTACCAGATGATGCATCAAAACCTACGACACAGAAAAAGTTAGCAGGTTCAGGAAATACTGCGATGATGCTAAACGTATCAGGTCCAAATTTCTTAGAATTGACAACATTTGTAAATGAGTTCATGACTCCAAGATTTGAAAGAATTGGAGGGGTTGGAAGTGTTGATACATTAGGATCTCCAGATAAACAGATTCAAATTCAATTTGATACAGATAAATTAGCATCATATAATTTAACACCGAATGAGTTGTATGATTTAATAAAAACATCATCAATAAATGTTCCTTTAGGAGTTATTAAAACTGGAGGAAAAGATGTTGTTGCCAGATTTATGGGAGAATTTAACTACTTAGATGAATTTGAAAATATGATTTTAAGAAGTAACGGTAAAACTCTTAGATTAAAAGATATTGCTAATGTAGTACTAACTACTGAAGATCAAAGTGAGATAACTAAACTTAATGGAAAACCATCGGTAATGTTAGTTATTGAAAAGTCTACAGATGGAAATATCTTATCGATTACAGATAATGCAAAGATAGCATTAGAAGAGATGAAGCCATACTTTCCTAAAGGTGTAGAAGTAACAACAGTAATGGATTACTCTGAAAATATTAATTCATCGATTTCAGGAGTAAAAGGAAATGCGATTACAGGACTTGTTCTAGCGACAATAGTACTTTTAGTATTCTTAAAAAATATTAGAGCTACAATGCTGATATCATTAGCATTACCAATAGCTATTATATTTACATTCGCTTTCTTATCTCTTTTAGGAGTAACGATAAACGTTATCTCTCTAATGGGATTATCTATTGGAGTAGGAATGCTAACGGACAACTCAGTTGTTGTTATAGATAATATCTATAGACATATAACGGAATTAAAAAAACCAGTAATGGAAGCGTCAGAAGATGGAGCATCGGAAGTTGCTGTAGCAATATTAGCATCAGCATTAACAACAATGGTTGTATTTATTCCAGTATTGTTTATTCCTGGTATTGCAAGAGAGATATTTAGAGATATGTCATTATCAATAATATTCTCTAACGTTGCCGCTTTAATAGTATCATTAACTCTAATGCCAATGGTAGCAAGTAGATTTTTAAAAGCTAATGCTGATATTACTAAAGAGGGTAAGATATTTGGAAAAGTAAAAAGTGGATATGAAAAAATAATAGAGTGGGCAATTACAAATAGAAAGAAAACAGTTGCATTAGCATTTTTAACATTTATGGTTATGATGATAATAGGACCAATGTTAACAAGAACAGAGTTTATACCAAAACAAGATTATGGTAGATATTCTGTTGTTTTAGAACTAGAAAAAGGACTTTCTGTTGAAAGAGCAGAAGAGATTACAGAGCAAGCAGTTGAAGTAGTAAAAAATAATCCTTTAACAAAAACATATATCTCTCTTGTAAAAACAGGAGTAGGTATTGTAAACGTTGATATAGGGCCAAAGACTGATAGAGATGTATCAATATTCCAAGTAATGGATAATTTAAGACCTGAATTAGAAAAAATACCTGGAATTAAGTTTAACTTAAAAGATGATTATCAATCAGCAGGTGGAAATAGAGACGTTGAATTTAGAATATCTTCTGATTCATTAGATGTTGCTGAAAATATAGCAAAACAAGTACAAGATAAAATTAGTCAAAATCCTGGTATTATAGATATTACATCAAGTATAGAACCAGGAAATGTAGAAGCTAGAGTTGTCTTAAACAGAGATAAATTAAGAGCACATGGAATTAGTCCATTTGATATAGGTAGAACAATAAGTTACTCTTTCCTTGGAGGAAATAGAGCAACTGGACAAACACTATCTGTAAAAACAGGAACAGAAGAGATTGATGTTTTAATAAGATTACCAAAAGATTCAAGAACTAAGGTTTCAACTTTAGAGGAGTTAAATGTTAGAGGAGCAGATGGTAAATTTGTAAAAGTATCAGATGTAGCGGATATTGTTATGGCAGAGGGAGCATCAGAAGTAACTAAAACAGATAAGATATTCTATGCATCAGTTTCAGCAAATGACGGTGGAATAGGATTAAGTAAAGTTCAAAGTGAAATCGTAGATGCATTTGAAGCAACTAACCCGCCAAAAGGTGTTTCTTATTCATGGGGTGGAATGTCGCAATTGTTTAACGAAGCAATTGTTCAAATGGGAATGGCTCTTGGAATCTCAATATTCTTAATATACGCTATTCTGGCATCACAGTTTGAAAACTTCTTACTTCCAGGGATTATATTAGCATCAGTACCGTTAGCAATGATTGGTGTTTATGGAGGATTATTAATCACAAACTCTCCATTTGACATGATGGTAATGATTGGAATAATAATGCTAGCAGGAACCGTTGTTAATAACGCCATAGTTCTTATTGACTTTATTAAGATTTTAAGAGAAAGAGGATATGAACTTAATGATGCTGTAAGAGAATCGTGTAAAACAAGACTTAGACCAATTTTGATGACTACAATGACAACAGTATGTGGTATGATTCCTCTTGCTTTAGGATTTGGAGAGGGAGCAGAGTTATATTCAGGAATGTCTATAGCTGTTATATTTGGTTTATCATTCTCAACACTGCTAACACTAGTAGTAATTCCAGTTCTATACATTATGGTTGAAGACTTTATTGATAGAATGAAGAAAAAGTTAAAGAAGCAAAAAGTATAAGAAAAATAAGGATTCCCTGAGTATTAACTCAGGGAAATTTTTTTATAAAAAAAATAATAGTTGAAAAAAATAGAACAGTGTGTTAGTATTGAAATAGGAAAAGTATTAAAAAACAAAATAAATAAAACTTGTATAATAGTTGAAATAAGGTCAACGAGTCTCTACCTGCCACCGTAAATTGGCAGACTACAAGGATAAATTTTAAATGTATGTTTTTTTGATATATTTTAAATTTGATCTTGTAGGGAATTACTATTGTAATTTCCTTTTTTTATAGACTTTTTTTGTTGACCCAAAAAATAAAGGGGAGTCAATCAAGTGTTAATAATAACGAGAAAACAGAGAAAAGAAAAGATAAAAAATAAAAAAACTAACAAATGGAATAAGTGTGTAAAAACGCAGATTATTAAAAAGGGATAGTTGTAACCTTTTTAGTAATGTGCGTTTTTTATTTTTAACTTTAGGGAGGATAAAGAGTGAAAATAGGTGTAATAATGGGAAGTAAATCTGATTTACCAACTATGAATGAATGTGTAAATGTTTTAAAAGATTTTGGAGTTGAGCATGAGATAAAAATAGTTTCAGCACACAGGACTCCTAATTTAATGTTTGACTATGCGAAAGAAGCTAAAAAAAGAGGGCTAGAAGTTATAGTAGCAGGAGCGGGAGGAGCAGCACATTTACCTGGTATGGTTGCTAGTTTAACTGACTTACCAGTTATTGGAGTACCTATTGAAAGTAAAACTTTAAAAGGAATAGATTCACTTTTATCAATTGTTCAGATGCCAGGAGGTGTTCCTGTAGCAACTGTAGCAATAGGAGGAGCTAAAAATGCCGCATTATTAGCTGTAAAGATATTAGCTTTAAAGGATGAAAGGTTAGCAGAAAAAATTGTCGAGTATAGAAAAAATATGGAAAGGATGATTTTAGATGAAAAAATCTAGAAGAGTCGGAATTTTAGGTGGAGGACAACTAGCTAAGATGCTATGTGATTCAGGAAAAAAATTAAACTGTAGAACAATAATTTTAGATCCTAATCCAGATTCATGCGGAAGATTTAGTGCTGATGAGCATATTGAAGCTGAATATAACAACAAAGAGAGTTTAAAAAAGCTATGTGAAATTACTGATGTGATAACATACGAGTTTGAAAATGTACCAAGTGAAATAGTAGACTATTTAAAAGAAAATGATGGCAATATTCCTCAAGGAAAGAGACCACTGTATTTAAGTCAACATAGAGTTAGAGAGAAAGAGGCAGTAAAACAAATTGGAGTTAAAACTGCAAAATTTAAAGGTGTTAAAAATTTAGAAGAATTAAAGAAAGCTATTGATGAAATTGGATATCCATCTATTTTAAAAACTTGTTCAGGGGGATATGATGGAAAAGGACAATGGAAATTATTAGAAGAGAAAGATTTAAAAAGTATTAATTGGAATGAAAATGTAGAGTATATTTTAGAAGAGATGATTAGATTTGATAAAGAAGTTTCATGCTTAGTTGTTAGAGGAATAAATAGAGATATAGTAAGTTTTCCAATTGGAGAAAATATCCATAAAAATGGAATTTTAAATAAAACTATAGTTCCTGCAAGGGTATCGAAAGATATTTTAGAAAAAGTGGAAAAAACATCTCAGGAAATTATAAAAAAATTAAATATATATGGACCATTAGGAATAGAATTTTTTATTAAAGAGAATGAAATTTATTTTAATGAAATGGCTCCAAGACCACATAATAGTGCACATTATACAATGGATGCATGTAATTATTCTCAATTTGATATTCATTTAATGGGGATTTTAGGAGAGAAACTACCTGAAGTAAAACTTTTAACAAAAGTAGTGATGTTAAATATAATGGGTGAAGATCAGGAGAAAGTAAAAAAAATTAAAAAAGAACATAATATGAATGTTCACATATATGGAAAGTCAGAATGGAAAAAAAATAGAAAAATGGGCCATATAAACTATTGTGGTGAAAATCTAGAAGAGCTAATTTTAAAAGCTGATTCATTTTAGGGAGGAATAATGAATAAAAGAGTATTTGTTAAGAAAAAGGATGGATTTCAAGTAGAGAGTTTAGGACTAAAGAGTGAGCTTTTAGAAAACTTAAAAGAGGATAAGATAAATAAAATAGATTTATATAACGTATATGATATTTTTAACTGCACAGAAGAGGATTTAAATCTTTTAAAAAATAAAGTTTTATCTGAACCAGTAACAGATGACGTTTATGAAGAAGTTGAATTAGATGGAAAAAAATATTTAGCAATGGAATTTTTACCAGGACAATATGATCAAAGAGCTGATTCTGCAGAGCAATGCTTAATGTTATTAAATAATAAAGCTGGTGTTCAAATAAAAAGTGGTAAACTTTTAATTTTTCATGGAGAGATAAAAAGTTTTGATAAAATAAAAGATTACTTAATAAATCCTATTGAAACTAGAGAAAAAAAATTAAATGTTTTGACACTAGAGGAAAATGTTGATATAGAACCAGTGCCAACTTATGTAGGATTTATAAATAAAAATTCAGAAGAACTAGAAAGTTTTTTATTAGAGCATGGACTAGCTATGACTCTTGAAGACCTAAAACATATTCAAAATTATTTTAGAGATGAAGAGAAAAGAGATCCAAAAGAGACAGAGATAAAAGTTTTAGATACTTATTGGTCTGATCATTGTAGACATACAACTTTTGAAACATATTTAAAAAATATAAAAATTGAATGTGGAGATTTAACAAAAAATATTCAGGATGCTTTTGAAAAATATATAGATATGAGAGCGAAATTAGGTAGAGAAGAAAAACCTTTAACTTTAATGGATATGGCAACAATTGGTGGAAGATATATAAAATCAATAGGTAAATTAGATGATTTAGAGGAATCAGAAGAGATAAATGCATGTAGCATCGAGATAGAGGTAGATGTTGATGGCAAGTTAGAGAAATGGTTACTGATGTTTAAAAATGAAACTCACAATCATCCAACAGAAATTGAACCATTTGGAGGAGCAAGCACTTGTGTAGGTGGAGCTATAAGAGATCCATTGTCAGGAAGAGCATATGTTTATCAAGCTATGAGAGTTACAGGAGCAGGAGATATAACTGAAAGTATAGAAGAAACGTTAGCAAATAAATTACCACAAGAAAAAATATCTAAAGGAGCAGCACATGGATATTCTTCATATGGAAATCAGATAGGACTAACAACTACTTTTGTAAAAGAGATTTATCATAATGGGTATAAAGCTAAAAGAATGGAAGTTGGAGCAGTTGTTGGAGCAGTAAAAAAAGAGTATGTAAGAAGAGAAAGCCCTGTTCCAGGTGATGCAGTAATTTTACTTGGAGGAAAAACTGGTAGAGATGGTGTAGGAGGAGCGACTGGATCATCTAAGGAACATAATGAAACGTCATTAACTAAATGTTCGTCAGAAGTTCAAAAAGGTAATGCCCCTGTAGAGAGAAGAATCCAAAGGTTATTTAGAAACCCAGAAGTAACAAAACTTATAAAAAAATCAAATGATTTTGGAGCAGGAGGAGTTAGCGTTGCTATTGGAGAGATTG
Source organism: Cetobacterium somerae ATCC BAA-474 (assembly GCF_000479045.1). Taxonomy (NCBI): domain Bacteria; kingdom Fusobacteriati; phylum Fusobacteriota; class Fusobacteriia; order Fusobacteriales; family Fusobacteriaceae; genus Cetobacterium; species Cetobacterium somerae. The sequence continues at coordinate 19,291 of NZ_KI518200.1, read as the reverse complement.
CAAGGGGAGTAGAGATAAATTTAGATACAGTACCAGTGAAATATTTAGGACTTAATGGAACTGAATTAGCTATATCAGAATCTCAAGAAAGAATGGCTGTAGTAGTAGAGGCAAAAGATGTGGAGAAGTTTCAAAGATTAGTTAAAGAAGAAAACTTAGAATCGGCATTGGTTGCTGTAGTAACAGAGGAAGAAAGATTAGTAATAAAATATAAAAATGAAACACTTGTAGATATTTCAAGAGATTTTTTAGATACAAATGGTGTTAGACAAATTCAAGATGTAAAAGTTGTATCTACAGAAATAGAAAATCCATTTTTAGAAAATAAAGTAACGGATATAAAAGAAAAAGTAGAAAAAGTTTTACAGGATATGAACGTAGCTTCTCAAAGGGGAATGGTAGAGATGTTTGATGCTTCAATAGGAAGAAGCACAGTTCTTATGCCATATGGAGGAAAGTATCAATTAACCGAATCAGAGGGAAGTGTTCAAAAGCTTCCAACAGATAAATTTACAAATACTTGTTCAATAATGACTTATGGTTATAACCCACTAATATCGGAATATTCTCCATATTTGGGAGCTCAATATGCAGTAATAGAATCTTTAGCAAAAATTGTTGCATTAGGTGGAAGTTATAAAAAAGCAAGATTATCTTTCCAAGAATATTTTGAAAAATTAGGAAAAGATTCAACAAGATGGGGGAAACCTTTTGCTGCATTATTAGGAGGAATTGAAGCACAACTTGAATTTGAAACTCCAGCGATAGGTGGAAAAGATAGTATGAGTGGAACTTTTAAAGACTTAGATGTACCTCCAACTTTGATATCTTTCGCAGTAACAACAGAGAGTGTAAAAAATATAATATCGTCTGAATTTAAAGAAGCAGGAAATAAAATATATCTAATAAAAAGTGAAAGACTTTTTGGTGATTTACCAAATTATAAAAGATTAAAAGAAAACTTTGAGCTATTAGAAAATTCAATAAAATCAAAAGAAGTAATATCAGCATCAACAATAAAGTTTGGTGGAATAGCAGAAGCTGTTATAAAGATGTCTTTTGGAAATAAAATCGGAGCTAAAATTGAAACAAAAGAAAATCTATTTAATTTAATGCCAGGGGATATAATAGTAGAATCAGCAAAAGAATTAGATTATGGAATTCTTTTAGGAACAACAATTGATGAGAAAGTTATTGAATTAAATAAAGAAAAGTTTGAAATAGACTCTTTAATAAATATATGGGAAAAGAGATACAGTAAAATATATCCATATACAGCAGAAACAATTGGAGAAGTAATCGAAAAAGAATATATTACTAAAAAAGAGTTTAAAGCTAAAAAACTTTATGATAAACCAAAAGTTTTAATAACAGTATTTCCAGGTACTAATTGCGAATATGATACTAAAAAGGCTTTTGAAAGAGCTGGAGCAGAGGTTGAAATATATGTATTCAATAACTTAGGTGTTGAAGAGATAAAAGAAAGTATAGATACCTTATCTGAAAAAATAAAATCAGCTCAAATATTTATGATTCCTGGAGGTTTTAGTGCAGGGGATGAGCCAGATGGTTCTGGAAAGTTTATAGCAAATATTTTACAAAATAAAAAGATAAAAGAGAGTATGGAAAAGTTCTTAGAAAATGATGGATTGGTACTAGGAATATGTAATGGATTCCAAGCTCTTATAAAATCAGGGTTATTACCTTATGGAAATGTAGATAGTGTAACTAAAGACTCACCAACATTATTTAGAAATGATATAAACAGACATGTATCAAGAGTAGTTAGCACAAAAATTGTTTCAAATAATTCTCCATGGATGAGCTCATTTACTGTAGGAGAAACTCATAATATACCAATGTCTCATGGAGAGGGAAAATTTGTAGTAAGTGAAGATTTCGCAAAAGAGTTATTTGAAAATGGACAGGTAATAACACAATATTGCGATGAAAATAATCAAGTGACAATGGATAAAAATCATAATTTAAATGGGTCAACATATGCAATAGAAGGGATTGTTTCTAAATGTGGAAAAATACTAGGGAAGATGGGACATTCAGAAAGATATGAGGATGGACTATTAAAAAATATAGATGGAAATAAGATGCAAGATATTTTTACTAATGGAGTTAATTATTTTAAAAAATAAATATTAAAATGGGAGAGTGACCAAATGTTATTAGTAGAAGCAAATAAATTATATGAGGGAAAAGCAAAGAAAGTATACAAAACAGAGAATCCTAACGAAGTTATTATTTATTATAAAGATGATGCAACAGCTTTTAATAATTTAAAAAAAGGTCAAATACACAATAAAGGAATATTAAATAGTCAAATTACAACATTAATATATGATTATTTAAAGAAAAACGGTGTAGAAACTCATTTGGTAGAAAATTTATCAGAAAGAGCTCAACTTTGTAAAAAAGTAGAGATTATTCCACTAGAAGTAATTGTTAGAAATACTCTAGCAGGATCTACTGCAAAACTTTTTAAGATGGAAGAGGGACAAATTTTAGAAAACCCAATATTTGAAATATGTTATAAAAAAGATGAGCTAGGTGATCCTATGATAAATGATTATCATGCGGTTGCTTTAGGACTTGCTACAAAAGATGAGTTAGAAAATATTTATTCTCAAACTAAAAAGATCAATGAGTTATTGAAAGATTTATTTGATAAAGTAGGGATTGAGTTAGTGGATTTTAAAATAGAGTTTGGAAAAGATAACGAAGGGAATATTATCCTAGCAGATGAGATATCACCAGATTGTTGTAGACTATGGGATAAAGAAACTAGAAAAAAATTGGATAAAGATAGATTTAGAAGAGATTTAGGAGATATCGAAGAAGCTTATCAAGAAGTTTTAGCAAGACTAAATAAAATAGTGGGGTAAAAATGATAAAAGAGATAGAGTATTTTTTAAGTGGAAAAATAAATGAAGAGTGTGGAGTGTTTGGAGTATTTAATGTAGAGGATGCAGCGCAACTAACATATTATGGGCTACATTCATTACAACATAGGGGTCAAGAGGGAGCTGGAATAGCTTCCTCTGATGGAGAAAGTATCATTAGAGAAAAAGGAGAAGGATTAGTAACTGAAGTTTTTAATACAGAAAGAATAGCTAAACTTCCTGGAAATATGTCTATTGGTCATGTTAGATACTCAACAACAGGTGGAGGAGGAATTGAAAATGTTCAACCTATATTAGTTCGTTCTCACACTGGAGACTTTGTAATTGCTCACAATGGAAATATAGTAAATGCAAAAGAATTAAAAATGCAATTAGAAGCAATGGGAAGTATTTTTCATACAACATCAGATAGTGAAATAATAGGACACTTAATTCAGAGAGAAGTTGGGGATTTTCATGAAAAAATACTTAAAGCATTACCTAAATTAGAAGGAGCTTTTTCATTCCTTATAATGAATAATGAAAATCTTTTTGTAATTAGAGATAAAAATGGATTTAGGCCTTTATCGATGGGGAAATTAGAAGATGGATATGTGTTTAGTTCTGAAAGTTCAGCTTTTGAAATAGTAGGAGCTGATTACATAAGAGGGTTAAAGCCAGGAGAAGTTTTAAAAGTTTCTAAAGATGAAATAGAGTCGTTTCAATATACAGACTGTACTCAAGATAAAATGTGTTCTATGGAATACATATATTTTTCAAGACCAGATAGTAGTATAAATGGTTTGAATGTTCATACAAGTAGAAGAAACTGTGGAGCAATACTTGCGAAAGAAAGTCCAGTTGAAGCAGATATAGTTATAGGAGTACCAGATTCATCTTTATCTTCAGCAATGGGATACTCAGATTTCTCGGGAATTCCTTATGAAATGGGACTTGTAAAGAATAGATATGTGGGTAGAACATTTATAAAGCCAAATCAGCACCAAAGAGAACGTGGAGTAAAGATGAAACTTTCAGCTATGGAAGCTGTTGTTAAAGATAAGAGAGTTGTACTTGTAGACGACTCGATAGTAAGAGGAACAACATCTAAACATATAATAAAATTATTAAAGGATGCAGGAGCAAAAGAGGTTCATATGAGAATAGCATCATCTCCAATAATAAGTCCATGTTTTTATGGAGTGGATACCTCTACATATAATGAATTGATAAGTACAAGATTATCACCAAAAGAATTAGGAGAATACATTGGAGCAGATTCTTTAGCATTTTTATCAAATGATGGAATGATAGAAGGATTAGGAAAAAATATATGTCTAGCATGTTTTACTGGAAAATATCCAACTAGTATGTTTAGTTTATTAGAAAATTTAAAGAAATAGGGGTCGATAAAAGTGAGCAATAAATATATGGAAGCTGGAGTTAGCTTAGAAGCTGGATATGAATCAGTTAGAAGAATTAAAAGTCATGTTGAAAGAACTAAAGTAAAAGGGGCAATGAATAGTTTAGGAGCATTTGGTGGAATGTTTGATTTATCAGAACTTGGAATGAAAGAACCAGTTTTAGTTAGTGGAACAGACGGTGTTGGAACAAAATTAATGCTAGCATTTGAAATGGATAAACACGATACAATAGGTCAAGATGTTGTGGCTATGTGTGTAAATGATGTTTTAGTTCAAGGTGCAATGCCATTATATTTTTTAGATTATATAGCTGTTGGGAAAAACTATCCAGAACAAATTGAAGCTATAGTAAAAGGTGTAGCTGATGGATGTGTTAAGGCAGAATGTGCATTAATAGGGGGAGAGACAGCAGAGATGCCTGGAATGTATAGTGAAGGGCATTATGATATAGCTGGATTTACAGTTGGAGCTGTAGAGAAAAAAGATTTAATAACTGGAAAGGACATAAAAGAAGGGGATGTTCTTGTAGGAATATCATCTAGTGGAGTTCATTCAAACGGTTTTTCTTTAGTTAGAAAAATAATAAAAGATGCAAATTTAGATTTGAAAAAAATATATGAGGGATTTGAAAACTCTTTAGGGGAAGAGTTGTTAACACCAACAAAGATATATGTAAAAACAGTAAAAGAAGTTTTAAAAAATATAGATATAAAAGGAATGTGCCATGTTACAGGTGGCGGATTCTATGAGAATATACCTAGAATTATACCTGAGGGGATGGGAGTAGAAATTGATTCTAAAAATATAAATGAGCTTCAAGTATTTAAATTTTTAGAAGAAAAAGGAAATATTCCTAAAAAAGAGATGTTTAATGTATTCAACATGGGAGTTGGATTCATATTTGTTGTATCTAAAGAAAATTTAGATAAATTAGTTGAAAAATTAGAGGGGTTACAAGAAAAGCCAATGATATTAGGGGAAGTTAATAGAAAAGTAGGAGTAGAAATAAAATGGTAAAAATTGCTGTTTTTGCTTCTGGAAATGGTGGGAATTTTCAGAGGATAGTTGAAGCTCAAAAGTCAGGAGAGGGAAAAGGATACGAAGTTAAAGTTCTAATTGTTGATAAAGAGAGTGCATACGCTATAGAAAGAGCAAAGTCGTTAGGGATACCATATTATTTTATTAATCCAAAAGAGTATAACACAAAAATGGAATTTGAAGAGAAGATTATAGATATATTAAAAAAATCTGAGATAGAATATATAGTTTTAGCGGGATATATGAGGATAATATCGCCAATATTATTGGAGGAATATTTTAATAAAATAATAAATATCCATCCAGCTTATTTACCTGAATTTCCAGGAAAAGATGGTATTGGAGATGCATACAAAGCTAGAGCAAGTAAAACAGGAGTGACTATTCATTATGTGGATAGTGGAGTTGATACAGGGGAGATAATATATCAAGAAAGATTAAAAATAGACCCTCAATGGGGATTAGAGGATCTTAAAAATAAAATACATGAAATAGAACATAGAATTTATCCTATGATTTTAACAAAGTTATTTAAAAAGGGAGAATAATATAGATGAAACGTGCGTTAATAAGTGTATCTGATAAAACAGGAATAGTAGAATTAACTAAAGAGTTAGTAGAGTTAGGATATGAAATAATTTCTACAGGTGGGACAAAGAAAACATTAGATGAAGCGGGGATAAAGACATTAAGTATATCGGATATTACAAGTTTTCCAGAAATTATGGATGGAAGAGTAAAAACATTACATCCAAATGTTCATGGAGCATTATTGTGTGTTAGAGATAATAAAAATCATTTAAAAGCTTTAGAAGATAATAAAATAGATTTAATAGATATGGTAGTTGTAAATTTATATCCATTTAAAGAAACATTAGCTAAAAAAAATGTAACTCATGAAGAGTTAATTGAAAATATAGATATAGGTGGGCCAAGTATGCTAAGATCAGCAGCTAAAAATTACAAATCAGTTACAGTAATAGTTGATCCAAAGGATTATAAAGCAGTGGTTTGTGAGCTAAAAGAAGCTGGAGATACCTTATTAGAAACGAGAGAGAGATTAGCAGCAAAAGTATTTAGACATACGTCATCATACGATACTTTAATTGCAGAGTATTTAACAAATAAAGTGGAAGAAAAATTCCCAGAAACAATAACTGTAACTTATGAAAAAGTACAAGACTTAAGATATGGAGAGAATCCACATCAAAAAGCTGGGTTTTACAAAAAAAGCTTTGCAGGATACTCTATGGGAAATGCCAAACAATTACACGGGAAAGAGTTATCATATAATAATATCCAAGATGCTAATGCAGCATTAGAAATATTGAAAGAGTTTAAAGAACCAACTGTAGTTGCAGTTAAGCATATGAATCCATGTGGTGTAGGAAGTGGAAAAAATATAAATGAAGCTTGGAAAAAAGCTTATGAAGCTGATAAAACATCGATTTTCGGAGGAATTGTTGTAAGCAATTCATGTATAACAAAAATGGTTGCAGAAGATTTATCGAAATTATTTTTAGAAATTATAATAGCTCCAAGTTTTGAAAAAGAAGCTTTAGATATTATTACTCAAAAGAAAAATATAAGAGTATTACAAATTGATATGGAAAGTGAAATTTTAAATAAAATGAAAGTAACATCTGTTATGGATGGAGCACTAATTCAAGAGTTTGATGAGATGAAAGTATCTAAAGATGAACTTATATGTGTAACTGAAAGAAAACCAACAGATGAAGAGATAGAAGCATTGATATTTACTTGGAATGTTGTAAAACATGTAAAGTCTAATGCGATTGTTGTGGGAAAAGATAACCAGACTATAGGAATAGGGGCAGGACAAATGAATAGAGTGGGTGCTGCTAAAATAGCTTTAGAGCAGGGACACAAAAAGTGTGAAGGAGCGGTTTTAGCTTCTGATGCGTTTTTCCCAATGGACGATACAGTAGAGTTAGCTGCTAAATTTGGAATTACAGCTATAATTCAACCAGGAGGATCAATAAAAGATACCCTTTCAATAGAGGCGTGTAATAAGCATGGAATAGCTATGGTATTTACAGGAGTTAGGCACTTTAAACATTAATTTTGGAGGAGTTTATGAAAGTTCTTATAGTTGGAAAAGGTGGAAGAGAACATGCAATTGCATGGAAAGTAAAAGAAAGTGATTTAGTTAAAGAAATATTTATAGCCCCTGGGAATATTGGTATGGAAAGCTTAGGTACATTGATTAATATCCCAGAAGAAAAAATAGAAGAGTTAGCAGATTTTGCTCAAAAAAATAAAATAGATTTGACAATTGTGGGACCGGAAAATGTTCTTGCTTTAGGAATTGTAAATGAATTTGAAAGAAGAGGATTAAAAATCTTTGGTCCTACAAAAGAAGCTGCAAAAATTGAATCAAGTAAAGAGTTTGCTAAAAAACTTATGAAAAAATATGGTGTACCTACTGGAGATTATGAAACATTTACTGACTTGGAATTAGCAGTAAAGTATGTAGAAGAAAAAGGTACTCCAATAGTTATAAAAGAGGATGGATTAAAAGCAGGAAAAGGTGTAACTGTTGCATTTTTAATGTCAGAGGCAATTGAAGCATTAGAAGTAGCTTTTAGTATCCCGAATAATAAGGTTGTAATAGAAGAGTACTTAGATGGGTTTGAATTTTCTATAATCGCTTTAACAAATGGCGAGACAGTAATTCCATTAGAAATAGCCCAAGATCATAAAAGAGCTTATGATAATGATGAAGGGCCAAATACTGGTGGAATGGGAGTTTACTCACCAGTAGATAAAATTGATTCGAATGTAATAGATGAAACTTTAGAAAAAATATTAAAACCAATGGCTAAAGGAATGGCAAAAGATGGAATTTCATTTAAAGGATTTCTTTTTGGTGGAATAATGTTAACAAAAGATGGTGTAAAGACGATAGAGTTTAACGCTAGATTTGGAGATCCCGAAGCTGAGGGGATTCTTCCAAGATTAAAGTCAGATTTTGTTAAAGCAATATTGGATTTAATGGAAAATAAAGATGTAGACTTAGAGTGGGATGATAGATATACAGTAGCAGTGGTAATGGCTTCAGAAAATTATCCAAAATCATCAACAATAGGAAGTGAAATAGAAATACCAAAGGATTTAGAATCTGTAGTATTTCATATGGGAACTAGAAAAGTTCATGGCAAAATTGAAACAAATGGTGGAAGAGTATTATCTGTGGTAGCTTATGGAAATACCTTGGAAGAAGCAAAAAAGAATGCTTATTTAGATGTGAAAAAAATAAATTGTAAAAAATTATTTTTTAGAAATGACATAGGCTCAAAAATGTGCTATAATAACGAAAATAAATAAAAAAAGACCTGCACAGTACTAAAAAAAAGTGCAGGTCTTTATTTAAAAATTGGAAAATTATAATTGGAGGCAGTAGGAAAATGATGAATGGAAAAATAATAAAAGAAGCAATAACTTTTGATGACGTGCTATTAGTTCCAGCGAGATCAGAGGTATTACCGCATGAAGTGAGTTTAAAAACAAGACTTACAAAGGATATCGAATTGAATATTCCAGTTTTAAGTGCAGCGATGGATACAGTAACAGAAGGAGACTTAGCAATAGCTTTAGCAAGACAAGGTGGAATTGGATTTATACATAAAAATATGAGTATAGAAGATCAAGCTGCTGAAGTAGACAGAGTAAAAAGAAATGAAAGCGGAATGATAAAAAATCCAGTAACTTTAACTAAAGATTCTACAGTATGGCATGCTGAAGAGATAATGAGAAGATATAAAATATCAGGATTACCAGTAATTGAAGAAGATGGGTCATTGATTGGTATCATAACAAATAGAGATTTGAAGTATAGAAAAGATATGGATCAATTAGTAAGTGACATAATGACAAAAGAAAATTTAGTAACAGCACCTGTTGGAACAACATTAGAAGAAGCAAAAGATATATTATTAGAAAATAGAATAGAGAAATTACCAATAGTTGACGAAAATGGAAAGTTAAAAGGACTAATAACAATAAAAGATATTGATAATTTAGTAGAGTATCCATTTGCATGTAAAGATTCTCAAGGAAGATTAAGAGTTGGTGGAGCAGTTGGTGTTGGAGCAGATACTTTAGAAAGAGTAAAAGCTCTAGTAGAAGCTGGTGTAGATATAATAACTGTAGATTCAGCACATGGTCATTCAAAAGGTGTTATGGAAAAAATAAAAGAGATTAGAGAAAATTTTCCTAAGTTAAACATAATTGGTGGAAATATAGTAACTGCAGAAGCAGCTTTAGATTTAATAGAAGCTGGAGTAAATGCTGTTAAAGTAGGAGTAGGACCAGGATCTATTTGTACAACGAGAGTTGTAGCTGGAGTAGGTGTTCCTCAATTATCAGCAGTTAATGATGTATATGAAGTTTGTAAAACAAGAGGGATTGGTGTTATAGCAGATGGTGGAATAAAACTATCTGGAGACATGGTAAAAGCTTTAGCGGCAGGAGCAGATTGTGTAATGTTAGGAGGATTATTAGCAGGAACAACTGAAGCCCCTGGAGAAGAGATGATATATGAGGGAAGAAGATATAAAGTATATGTAGGAATGGGTTCAATGGCAGCAATGAAAAGAGGATCGAAAGATAGATATTTCCAAAATGATGCTAAAAAATTAGTTCCTGAAGGAATAGAGGGAAGAGTTTCGTATAAGGGAAGTTTGAAAGATGTTGTTTTCCAACTTTGTGGAGGAGTGAGAGCTGGAATGGGATATTGTGGAACATCAACAATTGAAGATTTAAAAGTTCATGGAAAATTTGTAAAAATTACAGGAGCAGGATTAAAAGAGAGTCATCCACACGATATTATTATAACTAAAGAGGCTCCAAACTATTCTAAATAGATATAAAAAGTTGACTTTAATGTTTTGATTGATTATAATTAAAGAGAAATCTTTATTTATAAGGCAAAGTAGGGGAAACCCTATGACGCAAAGCTATAGGGTCTTTAAAATGGCAGCCAGCTGCAGTAGTCTTTGTGATTATTGCAGTTTTTTTTTGCAAAAAATTATTTATGGAGGAAAAAATGAAAAAAATAATATTATTATATTTAATGTTAGTAAGTTGTAGTATTTTTTCAAAAGATAACATTAATATAACAATACCATCAAATACAACAGATATGTATTTGTATAAAGATTTAGAGAAAGGTGAATATCAAGGAGTTTATATAGATATTTTTGCAGATGTATTAAAAAATAAAAATATAAGTATAAATTTAGATGGTGAAGATAGTGACGTTGTACTAAGAACGATTGAAACTCTTGATGGGAAGAGAGTGTATGATTATTTTGATACTCCAATGATATATAGAGTAGGAGTTGTTGTTAATAAAAATTCCACACTTTCCAACTTAGGAAATGTAAAAAATTTGAAAGTAGCATATATTCCAAATCAACATGGATTAAAAGAGTTTAAAGAAAGATACAACAACTTAAATCTAGAAAAAATCGAAGTGAAAAACTTAGACGAAGGATTAGAAAAACTTTCAGAGGGAGAAGTTGATGCTTTTATAGCACAAGATTGGTATGATAAAAATTCAGGAGAAACAAATTATAAACTTTTAGAGAATATTAGATATAACGAACAAATAGCAATTAAGAAAAATTTGAAAAATATTCATAAAGAGATAGAGGAAACTATGGACACTATAGAAGGAGATAGTTTTCAAAAATTATTATCAAAAAATAGAATAGAATTTTATAAGTATTTACTAAAAGATACACCAAGTTATGAAAAAGTAAAGGAAAGCTATAAAACTATAAAAGTGAAATTAGGAAAAGATAAATTTATGTTACCTTTTTACTATGAACAAAAGGGTATTTACCAAGGATTAACAGTTAATATAACTAAAGAGTTAGAGCAAATAATAGGGGTGCCATTTGTTTTTATAAAAAATGGAGAATATGATATGGAAGGAATAGCCATTGAAAATAGTGAAGGTAAAAGTAAAATTAATTATACAAAACCATACTATGAAATGAAATTATCAGTGGCAAATAGAAAATCTGATGGGTTTATACAAAATATTTCAGATTTAGATAAAGCTAAAATATTAGTATTAAAAGGGGATTATAGCTATACTTATTTAAAAAATATACTAAAAAATAGTCAGATAATAGAAGTTGAAAGTTATGAAGAGGGATTAGAAAAGTTATTAAGTCAAGATGGTGAATATTTAGTAGGTTATTTTAATATATTGACGGGAGTAATAAGTAATAATTTTTTAGATGATAAAATTAAAGTAGCTGGAATATTAAATGATTCTTTTGGAGTTAGTTTTGGAATTTCAAAAGAACAAAAAGAGTTATCAAATTTAATAGAAACAATATTAGAAAGTTTCACTGTTGATAAAACAGTTATAGATAATAATTTGTTAAAAAATTCTATAGTTACTCAAAATTATAAATTAATTTTAAAAATATCAATACCAGTAGTAATATTTATATTTATTTTAATAATATTAATAGTTAAATCTGAAAAAAATAGAAAAAAAGCTGAAGAATTAAGTTTTTCATTAATCGAAGTTTTAGAGATGGCAAATCAACTAAATGATGAAGATACAGGAGATCATGTGAAAAGACTAGGGATGTATTCAACCCTTTTATCTGAAAAGGCAAATGTTCCTACAGAATCAAGAGAGAATATTAAAAGATTTTCTTCTTTGCATGATATAGGAAAAGTTGCAATTCCATCAGAAATTTTGAAAAAACCATCTAAATTAACTAAAGATGAATTTAATAAAGTGAAAGAACATGTAAATATAGGGTATGATCTAGTAAAAAAATTAAAACTAGGAAAAGTAGCTGAAAATATAGTTAGATATCACCATGAAAAATGGGATGGAAGTGGTTATCCTTTAGGATTGAAAGGAGAGAATATTCCGCTAGAAGCGAGAATTGTAGCTGTTGTTGATGTGTATGATGCATTGAGACAAAAGAAATTCCATAGAGGTGCACTGTCTCATTTAGAAGCCTTAACAATGATTGAAAATGAGAAAGGAAAAAGTTTTGATCCAGAACTAGTTGATATTTTTGTAGCAAATAATAAAGAATTTGAAAAGATTTATGAAGAAAATAAAGAGTCGTTAGATTTAGCAACAGAATTCTATTCTGCAATAAAAAATAATAAATAATATTAAGAGGTGAAAATTTGAAAAGATATTTATGCTTAATTTTATTTACTCTGACAATAACCTTAACTTTTGGAGAAGTGGAAACTTATTTAGAAGAGATACCATTTAATGAGTATAGTGATTTAAATAAAGATAATATAATTAATAGTAATAATGATGAAATAAAAATAGTGCAAGCAGTTAAAATAGCAACTGTAGATCCTATTTTAATGAAGGATCAGTATTCAATGAGAGTTGTAGACTATCTTTATGATACATTATTTAATTATAATGAAAAAGGTGAAGTTGTTCCAAATTTAGTTGAAAAATGGGAATGGAAAGATGACAGAGTTTTAGAACTTAAGTTAAGAGAAGATGTTTATTTTCAAAATGGGGATAAAATGTCAGCAAAAGATGTAAAAGAATCTTTTGAGAGGATGTTAAAAAGTGGTGTTTTTAAAGATTTTTTTAATGATATTCAAAATATAAAAATTATAGATATAAATACAATAGAGATAAAGTTAAGAGGAAAAAATAATCTTTTTTTATCAATGTTGACTTATTATATGTGTTCAATAACTAAGTATGAAAATGGAATTATTTATGGAACTGGGCCATATAAATTGGATAAAATAACAAGTAAAGAGGTTATTTTATCTAAGAATGATAAATATTTTAAGAAAAATCCAGGTCCTTTTAAAATAGAGATTTTATCAGAGATAAGTGATAGAAAAAGAGCACTTTTATATTTTAATGAGGATGTTGATGTTGTTTTAGATTTGAGTCCAAAACAAATAGAAGAACTTCAAAAAGAAGGACTTATTGATAAGAATGCAATATTAAAAAAGACAAAAGAGTTGGATACAGTTGCAATAATATTTGGAAATAAAAATAAAATTTTTACAGATAAAAAAAATAGACAAGTTATAGAAAGTGCTATCGATAAGGATGAAATTTTGAAAAATATTTTTAAAGAAAAATCTGTAAGTACATTCTTTCCAGAAAGTTTGTTTGAGTCAAAGTTATCTATTGTAAGAAAAAGTAGTTTTTCAATTGATGATTTAAATAAAAGTAGTGTAAAAAATAAAAAAATAGAGATAACTGTTTTAAATGACGATATTTCTATAAAAATTGCTAATAGTTTGAAAAAACAATTAGAATTAAAAGGGGTTTTAGTAGAAGTAGTGCCGTACCAACAAGAGGCTTACTTAATGAAGTTAGAAAATCAAGATTATGAAATAGCTATATATAGTGTTCTTTTTGATGAAAAGTATTTAATTTATAATTTGGGAAAAGTAATGGTGCATGATATAGGTGATCAAGATATGTATAATGCATCTTTACCATTTTTAGAGATTTTAAAAGATGAAGAAGAAAAGGAAAATAGAGATAAAATATATGATAAAATTGTTTTTTTAATATCTAAAAATATACCGTATATTCCATTGATACATAGAGAAAAAATTGCTGTAGAAAATGGGAAATCAAATATATTGCTGAAATAATGGGAGATGATATATTTTGAAAAAAGTTTTGTTGTTTTTTCTATTAATTTTTCGTTTAGTAATTTTTGGAGATATGAAATCAGATACGTCACGACTAGTTGAAAAAAGAGAAGTTGTAGGAGAGGGATATCAAAATATAGATTATTTAACGAATAATTTTAAGATAACAGGATTAGGTGGTTATGACAAATTAATTTATGAATTTGAAAGTTTTGGAAATGATTTTTTTAAGAAGGGTCATATGTTAGAACCGCGAATAAAGATAAAGCAAATGTGGATAGAGCCATTGGATGCAACTATAGATACGAATAATAAAGTTATTTTAGGGTTTAATGGTAATTGTAATTTAAGAGTAAGAACTGTTGTAGGAGTGAGAAATAGCTCGAGATTAAGTGGGAAATATACATCGTATCCGATTATATTAATCTTAAAAGGGAAAAGAAAAAATAGCTCTAGCTATGATAGAATTATGATAGAGGTAAGAATGGAGTTAGATATAGTAAAGACGTTAAAAATTTCAACAACTCCAATGGACTTAGGAATAGGAGTACAAGGGCAGATGCTATCTTCGTCACATGGAAATCATGGATATTTAAACATAGAGGGAGAGCCGAATAGGAATGTAATAATTAACTACCCAAGAGAAGTTGAAATGTTTAATAAAATGGGGAAAGGTAGTATAAAGGTTGAGATATCAAGTCCGGACTTATATTCTACAGGAAATGAAGAATATTCTACAAGGTTATCTGAAAGAGGTGAAAAAAAAGTAACTTTTTTTGGACAGGTTAGAGATACTAAAAAAGCAGTACCAGGTAAGTATAGTGGAGATTTAAAAATAAAGGTAAGGTATAACTAATGAAAATAATAAAAATAGCTTATGTAGGATTGGTAGCTATTTTTTTTCAGTTTTCTTCAGCTAATTTATTTGCACAAGAAGATGTAGGTCTAGATGAAGCATACATTGAAATAAAAAGTAAATCATTAAAAGATGATTTTTTTATGGCTAGATATGACTTTGAAAATGATCAAATATATATACCTATAAAAGGACTATTTTATTTTTTAGAGATTTACTCAGTTGATGTTAATTTAAAAAGAAAAACTGTACAGTTCCAAGTGGATAATGAAAAATATAAAGTTGAGATAAAATCAGGAAAAAACTTTGTAATTGATGATGATATTTATGTGGAATTAAAAGTATTAGAAAATGATTTTAAATTTAAAGAATCTAATTGGTCAAGTCAGGACTTGAAGTTAACTTTAAATCCAGAGTTTATATTGCCTTTTGAAATAAGAGAGAAAGGTAAGGTTGAGAGGCTTAGATTAAATGAAAAAAAAGAGGATGAAGAGTTTAATATAATAAGACCAGAGAAAAGGATATTAGCTCCAGGGTTGATAAAAGTAAATTATTCAAAAATAGATTTGGAAAGTAAAGAAAATCAGCTTAACTTAGAGTATGGAACTCAATTTTTATATGGAGATTTATATTTGAACTATAATTTAGAGCCAGAAAGTTCTATGAAAAATTATAATTTAACTTATAATGATGTTTATAAAAAAAACGATGTGATTTTAGGAGAGTTTTATATAAAAACACCAGATTTTTTGAATATAAATGGAATGGTTGAAGGGTTTAGTTTTGGTGAAAAAAATACGTATAGTTCTACTGTTGGAAATATAACAACGATAAAAGGTGAAGCTCAAGGAGCAGATGTAATTGAATTATATCAAAGTGGAGTATTATTAGATTATCAAAGACCTATAGAAAAGAACTTTGTATTTGAAGTGAGAGATCGAAATTATGGAGGAGACTATTCATTAAAAATTTATTATAAAAATGGCCAAATAGAAACAAGAAAAGTATATACAGTTGGAGATTCAAATTTACTTGGTGAAAATGAGTGGGATTATAATATACAATTTGGACAAGAAAAAAATAATGGAAGAAGTCAAAGTGTAAATGAAATAAATTATGGAGTTACTAAGAATTTGACTTTAGGTATAGGAGTATTAGAGTTAGAATCTGAAAAAAATAGAAAATATAGTATATTAAAAAATGAGATTATATATAAAATTGGATTATCTAATAGTTATCCAATGGTAATCAATTTTCAAAATTTTTATGAAACAGAAAATCAAGAAAATAGTTATGAAATTAGAATAAATCAAAAAATAAAAGATTATAGTTTAAATATAAAGCATTTTAAATACTCTCCTTATATAAGTGAAGAGAATAATACAATAGAATATAACTCTTTTGGAATTTCTAGAGACTTTATTACAACAAGAATAGGATTAGGATATCAAGAGGAACTAAAAACTAATGAAAAAACTAGAGAAAAAGGATATTATATAAGTTTGGAAAACAGAAGTATTAGAAACTTTTCATTATTTCTAGATGCGGAAATGACCCAAAAAGAAACGAGCAAAAAAAGTTATTCTATAAATCCTGGAGTGAGCTATGGTGGAATGTCTGGATTTACAATGATTTTACAGGCTAATATAGAAAAGAATGAAGACTTGAAAACAGACTATTCTTTAAAGGTATTAGGAAGAAGAAGAGAGTTTTTTTCTACAGGAATGGAATATGTTTTAGGAACAGAACTTTTGTATAATGAAGAGAAAAAAAGCAGATTTTCAATAGATTTTACTATGTATTTAGATAAAAATATTTATGTGGAACTTCCTGTATCTAGAAAAGAAAATGGAGAATTAAACACAGGGATAACCATAGAAAAAACATTTGATATATCTAATTTAAAAAGAGATGTGGGAGATAGACAAGTTGATAACTCGTGGATTTATGGGAAAGTTTATATAGATTCTAATGATAATGGAAAGTATGATGTTGAAGAAACTGTGTTACCAGATGTAACAGTAGTTGTTGATGGTAAAAAAGTAGTTTCTGATTTGAATGGAGAGTATATTGTACCTGGATTACTTCCTCTTGAGAATTATAAAGTAGAGGTAGATAGAAAAAGTATTGATCCAATGTTAACTCAAGTTATAGATAAGAAAAAAGTTCAAACAAGAGCATCAATAGGAACAAGATATGATATAGGGGTTCAAGCAGTATCAATGGTAACAGGAAATATCATTCCAGGAGAAAATATTTCATCACAAGAATTAATAAGAATACTAAGTATGACTAATATAGCCTTAGAAAAAAATGGTGAACTATATAAAGAGATAGATCCGGAGTTTGATGGAATGTTTTTCTTTGAAAATGTATTACCTGGAAAATATAAAATGAAGTTTAACTATTTAGGTAGTGATGATATAAAATTTATAAAAGATTACTTAGAGGTAGATATTAAACTTATTCATGAGGATGAAGGGGAATATTTCGAAGGTTATGACGTTATTGTGAATAAATCTATTAGTGAAGAGAATGAATCTGTATCTAATGAAGATCAAAATGATGAAAGTGATACTGGGTATGATTTAGATGATATTTTAAATAATTTTTAAAAGGAGAGAGAGAGGTTGAAGAAAAGATGGGTTATAAATTTTTTAATCACTTATATTGTACTATATAATCTGACCTTTTCCAGTTTAAGGAAAGAGAATATAAATAAAAAGTCATTAAGAAACCAGATAGTTTATTTGGTAAATGAAACCTCTCCTTTTACAGGAGAGTTAATAGGTGAAGGGATAAAAGAACAATATGAAAATGGAATAAAAAATGGATTTTTTCAAGGATTTGTTCAAGATAAAAATGAAAGATTTGTATATGAAGGAAAATATATAAATGGTATTAAACATGGGGTTTGGACATTAAAATACTTGAATGGAGATACTAAGGGAATTCTGAAGTATAATTATGATAAACCGAACGGTCAATGGACATATTTTTATGAAAATAAAAATATGGAAGGTTATGAAAATTTAGAGGATGGGATTTTACATGGTAAAGTTGTAAAATATTCACCAGTTGGTGAATTGCTGACAAAAGTAGAATACTATAATGGACTTTTAGAAGGTGAAGCTGTATTTTTCTATAAAGGTGAAATATTAGAAACATTAACAAATTTTAAATATGGAAAAATAGATGGTGGAATAAAAATATTTGGAGCAGATGGTGCACAAATGTTAGAGGGCACTTATAAAAATAATAAGAGAGAAGGAGTTTGGAAGTTTTTTTATAAAACAGGAGATATAAAAACTGTTGTAAATTATAAAAATGGTTTAAAAGATGGTGAAATTATAATTTATGATAAAGCAGGTTTAGTAGCTCAAAAGTCTAGATTTATACAAGGAAATGAAGTTGATAGTAATGGAAGCGTATTGAAAAAAGATAAAGAGTTAAAAGATTCTATTGTAGATAGATTTAAGAAATTTAATAGAAGTTTAAAATATGAAAAATATGATAAAATATTAAGTGAAATGGAGTGAGTAAAAAAATGAAAAAATTTATATTAGGAATTATGTTTTTTTTAGTAATGTTGACAAGCTATTCTTTTAATTTTAGTGTAGCTCCAACAAGGTTTGAAATAGGATTAGATAAGATAAACACCAACGAAATAACTTTAATAAATAACACAACAAGTCCAATGAGATTAGAAAGTTTTTTAGAAAGTGCTCCTGGATATGAAAAATATAGTTTAAATAATCATATAAAGTTATATCCTAAAATGGTCGCTATCAAACCAGGTAGCAAACAAGTGGTAAGATTTAGAGTAAAGCCTGAAGTAGGAATGGAAGCTGGAGAATATAAAAGTTATGTTGTGTTTAAAGAAATTCCTTTGAAAGAGTCATTGAATAAAAATGAAGGTAAAGTAGACGCTCAAATAAAAATGATAACAGAAGTTGGAATTAGTATATATGGATATTACGGAGAGATAAAAAGAGGGACAAATATTTCTAATTTGCAAATTTCTTATAATTCAAAAACTTCAAATTTAAAAATAACAGCAGATTCAAACTCTAAGGGAAATAGCTCGGAATTATTAAAACAAAAAATAGAAATTCTTGGAGCAGGAGGAACTATAAGTGATACTATTGATTCACAATTTGGAAGAACAGAAAGAACTGGGAAATCAAAAATAGAAAGTTCAATGAAAATTGAAAAATTGAAAGGAAAAAAAGTTAGAGTAACTATATATGATTCACAAGATAAAGTTATTGATAAAAAAGTAACAGATACTTTATAATTAAATAAAAAATACACATTTGAAAAAAATGTGTATTTTTTTTAAAAAAAGTTATTGACGAACTTTTTATTTTATGATACTATATTTTTTGTCAGCGGGAAACACCGCAGACGAAGGAAAA